>CAYXLD010000040.1:0-3346 GCA_964465795.1 Candidatus Woesearchaeota archaeon | reverse complement strand
AGTTGGAGGAAGAAATGATGATGCTCAATCATTTAATGGAGTTATAGATGATGTTGCAGTGTTCAAAAGAGTTTTAACTCCAGGTGAAGTTTTAGATATTTATGAAGGCAGAGTTTGATTTTTGATTTCTAGCACCATAAGATTAATAACCACTTTAGAGTTACAATTGTAGAAAAGTTTATAAAAGCGATAATTTAGGATATTATATAAAAATCACAATGGAAAATCTATAGATAACTTGAGACATAGACAAAGCTGGTCAGTCAAAATAATTATTTAGTCATTATTTCCAAACCATCTAAGTTTTTTAGTTGATAGTCTTTACCAACTGCTCTTTTTGTTCTTATATCTATTGCTTTTACAAAATTCTTGCCAATATCACTATGAATGCGATATGCAAAATCAAGAGCTGAGGAATTTGGAGGCATTAGGTAGCAGTCGGGAAGAATATTTCCTTTGCTGTCTGCTAATTTAGACCCTGCAGGGAAAATAGCCACAAAACCCAGAATATCAAAAACTGTTTTATTTAAAATATCCTGAATACCTGTACTGTTATACTTTTCAAGTATATCTTTTATACTATTGAGGGCATTCTTTTGTTTATCACTCAATGGCTTCAATATCTCAAATTTTTTATCTCCAGGGAGATAGTTAATTATATTATTTTTATCTGCTTCTCTTAAAGCTAATTCTCCTTCTGCAAAACATGGAATAATCTCATAATCAAATTCAGATTTAATTTTTTCATAGTTTTCTCTGCTTTTTTCCCTATCCATCTTATTTGCAGCGATAATCATGGGCTTTGTTTTTTGCCTTAATAATCTTGAGAATTTTGTTATATCTTCTTCAGTCCATGAAGATGGCTTTTCAGGATTAAGATTAGATTTTAGTATAACATGCTTTAGATCCTCAATTTTTACTTTCAATCCTGAAAATTGTAGGGCTAATGCTTCAGCAAGATTCTTTTTCTGCATTTCAGCTGTTCTTGCAAATACTTTCCATGCTTTTAATAAAATTCCCTTATACCAGAGATCTAATTCTTTTTCAATTATATGAATATCTTTTCCAGGATAATGGTTTTGTGTCGTGGGTTTGCCTTCGCCATCGCTTTCTCCAGACATATCAACAACATGAATAAATGCATCTGCTGACGCCAAATCATTTAGGAATTCATTGCCTAAGCCCTTGCCTTGACTCGCACCCTCAACTAAGCCTGCAACATCCATTAATTCAAATGGAACAAAACGCCATTTTCCTTTTACATATCCTTCTCTAGGATTGCTTACTTTTCCAAACTCTTGCGCTAAATCAGGAATTTTTGCATAAGCAATTCCATGATTTGGCTTAATTGTTGCAAATGGGTAACTTGCAATAAGTACATCTGCGAGTGTTGCTGCCTTGAAGAATGTTGATTTTCCTGCGTTTGGACGACCTACCAATCCTATTAACATGTTAAGAAGTCTTCTAATAAGATATTTATTTTTTCTCTAAACTTTTCAAGAGTTTCATTGTTTTCAATTTTTTTTTCTGCTATATAAAAGCAACCTCTTGTATTCTGTCCGGAATTACTTAAATACCCTATCCAGTCTCTACCGTCTTGTATAAAGAATTCTTCCCATGTCTTAGGATCATCTTCTCTTCCTCTTTTTTTTAGTCTTCCAAATCTAATTTCCTCTAATGCATCTACAGCAATCAAATAAAAAGAATTTGGAAACTTTTTGAAAAATAATTCTATTTGGTCTGGGTATCTGAAACCTTCAATAATATAATTATCAGTTGTTTTTATCTGGTCTGCTAATCTTATTGTCCATGGGCATTCTTTTTTTCCTTCTCTTAATCTATATCCTAACATTTGCAAATTTCCTCTAGTTTCTGGAATTTCCTGCAAAAGTGCCTCTTTTCTTACTTCTTCTCCAAAAGCTAATTTGCAAAAATTCTCTTCAACTAAATATTTTGATAATTCTCCTTTTCCAGATCCTATTCTTCCTGTTAATCCGATTATCATGTAAATGTGGAAAAACGAAACTTTAAATATTTATTGAAACATATTCAATTAATATTAAATGAGAAAACAACAATAGGCTGAATAGCTATAATATTAGCCATTATACCAATATTATTATGGTATTACGATTATTTATTAAGAGATGCTAAAATAGAAATAATTCCATCAAATAAAATCGATGTTTATGCATATCAACTGGTACGTACAAGCAATACTAGGGGGATTTCTCAATTATATTATTTAAAAATAGTGGAGGCAATGATGCGAATATTAAATGTTTTTGACAACAAACAATAATTTTACAGTAGCCATACTAGATGAAAATGGCAGTATAAGCCCAGTAAAATTGCCTAAAGAAAGTTATGAAATATTTAGGGGCCTCAAGAGTTACTGCATTAAAAATGTTAAATAAGCTAGTTGAAGAGAGGTTACTTGAGCATGAAAGAACAACAAAAACTAGTAAATATAAAATAAAATAAATTATTCTTTTTCTATAACAATTTTATTGTCTTGAAGTTCAACTTTTAATTCCTTTCCTAATAATTTGCTTTCTTCAACGACTTTTTTAGGAAGATTTATTTTATATTTGTAATAAGTTGTATTACCTACTTTTTTATCGACCGACTTCATAATTTTCATAAACTAATTAGGTTACCGAAGCTTTTAAAGTTGTCGGTATCCGAACAACTTTAGCAGGAAAATAGGTGACGTTTACTTTACAGCTTATTATTTTCTAAAAAAGATTATCCAACAAGTTTATAAATTATTCAAATTCAGTATTTATGATCCCATAGCTCAGCCTGGTTCAGAGCACCGCTCTTATAAGACTATGGTTCGTTAGAGCCATATTTTCGCGCTATAAAGCTAAGAAAGGCGGGGGTCCGGAGTTCAAATCTCCGTGGGATCATTTAATTAAATTTAGCGTGAACGTTTGCAGTTATTGCGTAAAGGGTCTCCAGTATTTGTTGGCATGCCGCATTCTTTGCATCTTGCAACCTCTGATTTGCTCACAGATAATATTGGAGCAGTAAGCGAATATCTTGAAGAAAACAGATTAATATATTGGCCCTTTAGAGGATTATTGTCCCTATAAGAACGTGCAGATAAATTATTATAAGAATTTGATTTTGGTATATTGTAATTAGCGCCTAAATATCTGCTTTTTGTTAAGTAGGCGCCGTTATTATATTTTGTATTTCTTATCTAGTTATATTTTTTTCCTTCTGAATAATTTCTTTCCATATTTTACTCCATAAATTCTTTCTTTATAAACTTTTCTTTATATTTAGTATCTCCGCTAAAAAGCTCATGGGGGATATTTCTACCTAGTAAAATCCCTCA
>CAYXLD010000039.1:0-4172 GCA_964465795.1 Candidatus Woesearchaeota archaeon | reverse complement strand
TTTAAGCTTTATGGATTAATTTTATAGTTTAAACACTCGTGCGAAGATACTATTATTTTAAGGATGTGCAAATTATTTATGTTAAGCTCAAGAGGGAAAAACTTATATTCCTATTAATTGTAAATTTATGATAATGATAAATGTAAGAGAAGACTTATTTTTTGGGACAACTGAAGAAGAATTGAAGAAAATAGATTTTTTTAATAAGGAGATATTATTCACAAATAACGCGAGGGACGCTTATGAATTCTCTAAAAGAAAAGCTCTTGAGGTTTTAAGTCAGCAGGCGATTATCCATATTAATTATGGATATTATCAGGGAAATGGAGAAAAATTAATTAAATTAGGCAAAGAAGGCATAGAGGCGAGAAAGTTAGGAGTTAGTAGAAACTTTGGTGGAGGAGAAATAAGAGTATATAAAGGCGAAGGCATATCAGGAATTGATTATTTTAGAATTATTTATTTGTAGGTATTCATTTTTTGCAAAATATTAATGCGTATTCTTCTTCTGGATCGTGGAATAGTTTTACTTCGTCAAAATACATATCACAGAAGTCGCGAAGTTCATTTGCGAATAATTTATATTGAAAAGCAACAACTATTTCATCTCCTTCTTTTATTTCTATTTTTCTTTTTTCTTGTTCGAAAATTTTATTTTTTTTAATTTTATAGTAAGCTTCCAGCCTATTGTTAGTAAATCTGGCGTTGTATTCTACTTCTTCATCTTTATAACCTAATTCTCTCATTAAGTGAATAAGCCATTGATTAAATATAGGATTTTTATATGTTTGAAGGTTTGCAAATCTTTCTCCTTTTCTTATCCCGTTTCCAATAATTAAAATATCTCCTGGAAGCATTGATTGACTTAATTTATATAAATAATCATTTATCTCGAAGCTCGCTAATAAAGATCCTAAAATAAAAAAGATATTCTTTTGATATTTATTGTTTCTTAATTCAGCACCAATCACACTAAGGCTGGTGAAATCTTTAGATACTAGGGGAGCATATTCTATAATACTTGGAAAATTTTCACTTCTTATATTTTCAAGTGCGGTGTTTACTAAATATTCATTTACATTTACAGGGCAGTATCTAAAATTAAAATTTTTAGGAATTTCATTAATTATGGCTTTTGCTTTTTCTCCATTGGTTACACCTAGTTCAATCATATTAAATGGAGAATCTCCAACAGTTTTTATAATTTCCAGCATATGATCTTTCAAAAGTTTCATTTCAATATCAATGATCGTAGCTTTATATCTTGGATGGTCACGTAATCTCAGATATGAATCTGCCATTTCTTTATTGATATATCTAAATGACCTGTTTGAGATGTCCCAGATATTTATGCCTTTATCCTCTGAATGGCCCCTTTTTATAAGTTCTTTTACAAGTATGTCTTTTATTGTCATATTTATCATTAATAATTGAAGTTTTTAGGCTTTTCGTTTTTAACTTTTTGGATATAATAGCAAGATTTAAAAGTATTTAAAATTTTAGCACATTATGCCCTTGTAGTCTAGTAGTCAAGGACGCGGCCCTTTCGCGGCCGAAACCCGGGTGCGAATCCCGGCAGGGGCATTGAACAAAAATCAGCTGAATTCCACCCCCGGCAGGGGCATTATATCTTTTTGATGAATTTGGCAGGCATACATAAAATCATAGATTCTCTTTTAATACGGTTTGGATTTAACTGTAGTTACTTTTAAGTATAATAGTAATATAAACATATAAAAGCAAAGGACAGCAAAAACTTAAATATTAGCAATCTTAGTAGAATGATTAATGGAAAAAAAAGAGATTCAAGAAAAAATAATTCCGCAAGAAATAGAATCTAAGGTTACTGAAGAAGAATTTTCTGGAATATTGAAGATAGTTGCTCCTGGAACAAATCTAAGAACAGCATTAGACGGTGCTTTGAAAACTCAAAAGGGCGCCCTGATAGCAATTGAAAACGATTTAATTCCGCCTTTATTAGATGGAGGGTTTAAAATTAATACAAAATTTACTCCACAAAAACTGGTTGAGTTAACAAAGATGGATGGAGCAATTGTTTTATCAAAAGATATGAAAAAAATAAGCTATGCTAATGTTTTATTAACTCCTGACAGCAAAATTCCTACTCAAGAAACAGGGACAAGGCATAAGGCGGCTGAACGAACTGCAAAACAGGCCAATACATTAACTATTGCAATATCAGAAAGAAAGCATGAAATAAATTTATTTTATAAGAATAGGAAATATCCTTTGATTCCTACAGAAGATATTCTACAGAAAGCTAATGAACATATACAATTGTTGGAAAAACAAAGAGAATTATTTGATAGTAATCTAGAAAAATTAAACTTATTAGAATTAAGAAATTATCCAAGTTTGAATCAAGCAGTACAAGTTATTCAAAAGGGATACCTTATTCAAAGAATTGCTGAAAATTTGAAAAGACATGTAATTGAGCTTGGAAAAGAAGGATATTTATTAAAGATTAGATTGAGAGAACTTGTAAAAGATGTTGAAGCTCAAACAGATTTAATTATAAAAGACTATACAATGTTTAATTTTAAAAGGACCAAGACATTGTTTGCTGATTTACTTTATGATGAAATATTGGATGGAGGCCATACACTAGAAATTTTAGGATATAACAAGGCCTCTCCTATATCGCCCATTATAAAAGGCTGGAGGATATTAAATAAAACATCTTTGCATGAGGCCGAGATAGCTCAAATTATTACAGAAGCAGGCTCATTAGGCAAATCCCTTCATTCCAATGTTGACTTTTATAAAAAGATTCTTGGAGAAGAAAAAGCATATTTATTGAAAGAAGAGCTGAATAGAATAAAATTGAATAATTTTATAAGCTGAAAATTTAGACTCTTAATTTTCCTTCATGCCAGTCCTTGACAATTAATAATGCTGCCCTTCTTTCGTCAACAATTCCGCCTTTTAATAAAAACCTTTTTTTCTTTCCAATCTGCTCCAGCAATAAATCAAGATCACCTCCTGTAATTTTTATTCCATAGAGATTTTCAAAAATCTCCTTATTATATCTCAAAAGCATTCTAATTATTTCATAAGCCACCTTTTCAACATTTTTAATCTTCTCTATATTTTTAGCGCCCATAACTCCTAATCTCTTTTCGCTGTCATCAAAAGGTACAACTCCAGGAGAATCCAAAACAAATAAGCTACCTGCTTTAATCCATTGTATTCCTTTTGTTGTTCCAGCCCTTTTTGATACTTTGGCTCTAGCCCTTTTAGCTAAAGCATTAATAACTGCTGACTTGCCGACATTAGGATATCCTACGATGCCTATCTTAGGATTATCAATTTTCATTCTTTTGGATAAAATCAAAAGACTTCTTTTCAACTCGTTGATGCCTATATTCTTAGTGCCAGATACATAAAAAGCATCAGGATATTTTGCTTTAACAGAATTCAAATACTCTGGAGAAACTATATCAATTTTATTAAACACGTAAATAATCTTCTTTTTATGAAATTCAACTATTCTCTCCAGCCCTCTATTCCTGAAAAATTCAGGCATTCTTACATCTAATATTAATAAAACTACATCAGAATCTTTTACAACCCTTTTAGTTACTGGCCAAAATCCCATCAGTACAATAAGGAAATAAGGTTTATAAACCAAACTTCATTAAAAATTTCATGAAAAGATCATCACGTAGATGGAAGAAAAAAGGACAGATGCGCTGGAAATGGCAGAGAAAGCTATTAAAGAAGGAAAAAAGAAAGAGACGTTTACATAGAGAAAGGTCTGCATAAATTAGATTCTAGGCTCTGCTTTATAAAATTTTATTAATTTTTCTATTTTTCGACGGAAAAATGGAAAGATTTAAATAGAGGATGAATTATAATAAAATATTATGCGATTAGAAAAGGAGGTGAAAAATGGGAACTGTAATTCTTAAGGGCGCCGTTAAGAGGAAACCAGGGCATTTATATTACATTGATGCCAAGGGAAACGTTTGCGAAGCCAAAATGGCTCGAGGCGGCAGAAAGAAAAAAAAGAGATAATCTCTTTTAATGTCTTTTAATTTTTATTTTTTATTCTTATATTATGGTGTTTGATGGAAATTATTTTTTTAAATAAAACGACATTGTCCGGAGTAAACCAAACTCAAAAAATTAAAATAAAAAAAGCTAAATTC
>CAYXLD010000038.1:0-6872 GCA_964465795.1 Candidatus Woesearchaeota archaeon | reverse complement strand
ATTCTTATTGGAATAGTTATAATGCTGATATTTGTCGTTGCTATATTGATATATAGGTACATAAAGGAATAGCAGAATTTATAAGCTATTGCTGTCTTATTTTGGATTATGGTGAAAGAGAAAAAGAGGAATATGTATTTTAAATATATATTTACTTTATTTTTTGCTTTTCTTTTATTATTTGACAGACATTGGAATTTCGTTGATTATTGTAATTGTAATTATTTACTTTATTTTTAAGAAAAAAAGCAGATAAATTCCCGTCGGTAATTAATATGCGATTGAGTGCGGATATATTTATAAACTGAATATTTTTTAAGCTTATATGGCAAAGAGTGAAGATGATAAAGTTGATTTAAAGGATGGCGAAGGTAAATTAACTGATGTTCCTGGAATAGGCCCTGGAATTGCTACTAAATTGGAGGCTGCTGGAGTGTATGATTTAATGGGGTTAGCTGTAATGTCGCCTTCTGCATTAAGCGAGATGGCTGGGATAGGGGAAGCTGTAGCTAGGAAGGCGATTCAGGCAGCCAGGGGAATGATGAAATTAGGGTTTGTGGATGGTATTGAATTTGCAAAAAAAAGAGAAGATGTTGGATATATTTCAACTGGAAGTTTGAATCTAAATAATTTATTAGGTGGAAAAGGCGTTGAAACTAAATCAATGACAGAGATTTATGGGGGCTTTGGCAGCGGGAAAACTCAATGTGCATTGACTTTAGCAGTAAATGTTCAATTACCTAAAGAACAAGGAGGGATTAATGGCAAATCTGTTTATATTGATACTGAAGGGACTTTTAGGCCTGAAAGAATAAGACAAATTGCTGAAGGCATAGGCGCAAATGCAGATAAAGTGCTGAAAAATATTTTAGTTGCGAGGGCCTTTAATTCTGATCATCAGATTTTACTTATAGATAAAATAAATGAAATGATTAAAGATGGAGAGCCAATAAAATTAGTAATTATAGATTCATTAACAGCTCATTTCAGAGCTGAATTTGCTGGTAGGGGGCAGTTGGCGGATAGGCAGCAAAAACTTAATAAATATCTTCACAATCTGATGAAAATGGCTGAACAGCATAATCTTGCTGTTTTGGTTACTAATCAGGTTATGGCAAATCCTGGAATGATGTTTGGGGACCCAACAACGCCTGTTGGAGGGAATATTTTAGGACATATGTCAACGTATAGATTATACTTCCGCCGCGGAAAGCAGGGGAGCAGAGTTGCCAAATTAATTGACTCGCCTAATTTGCCTGATAATGAGGCACATTTTTTTGTTACACTTGCAGGTGTAAGAGATGAGGGGGCTGAAGAATGATGGCAAGTAATGATGGCAGACCCTTTGTGAGAGAAAAAGAGAGAAAATATGATGCAAACTGCTCCCATTATAGGTTTTTGTTTGATGATCTGACGCATGACTGTTCGTTTTCTGATCATTATTGCAGTTTAAGGCCTTATGTAGGTTTAGCAGGTTCGGATTATGAATTGTGTGATCAGGAAAATCATAATAATTGCAGAATATTCCTGGACGAATTAGCCAGAAGACAGGAAATACTGGCTAATTTAGAAGGAGCTGATTGAATTGAAGGATGAAATATATAATTACGGGCGGTCCCTGTGTTGGCAAAACTAGTGTTTTGGAAAGGCTTGCATCTAAGGGATTTGAGACTGTTCCTGAAAGCTCAAGAATTGTAATTGACAATGAAAGAAAGAAGGCTGAAATAAACTCTTCTTACAGCCCCATTTATCCCCATACTGATTTGGCAAAATTTCAATTATTAGTTCTTGAACAACAGAAAATATCAGAATCTAAAATTAAATCATTTCCTGTATTTTAGACAGATCTTTTATTGATAATTTAGCCTATAGTGCATTGGGAAGACTTAAAATTGATGATGTTTTATCTTCCTTTATTAAAGATGCCAATTATATAGGCATATTTTTTCTTGATAGACTGCCTTTTTACAATAAGGATAATGCTAGATTAGAAGAACAGTCATTTGCTAAGACAATTCATAAGACTTTATTCTATTTTTACCAAAAATTAAATATTCCTATTTATCGTGTGCGATTTTTTCATGGCGATGCAGGTATTGAAAAGAGAGTGGATTTTATTCTGGAGAAATCTAAACTTATCTAATTTTACTATAAATTTAAATTCTATTAGATATTTATTTAATTATGGAATTTAAGAAGAATTATCCGAAGATATTGCTATTTGTATATTTGATTATCTGGATTTGGGCAGCTATAAACCCTAATTATAGAAGTGTATGGATTGATGAGAATATAATGCCTGTGGTATTTGTTCTGTTTTTAGTTGTTAGTTATAAATGGTTTAAATTTTCTGATTTGAATTATAGCCTGATATTTGTTTTTTTGGTTTTGCATGCTGTTGGAGGGCATTATAGTTATGCTAAAGTGCCTTTGTTTGATTATTTGAAAGATATTTATGGACTAAGCAGAAACCATTATGACAGATTGGTACACTTTTTATTCGGCGTTCTGCTTTTCTATCCTGTTTATGAAGTTTTGAGCAGAATATTTTTAGTGCCTAAAGGATGGAGAGGGTTATTCATTGCTTTTTTAGCTATTTCTGCTTTTAAAGGTATATTTGAGGTTATTGAGTATATTTACACTGCTGTTAGAAATAATTCATTGACTGTTATCAATTATCTTGGGGAGCAGGGTGATTCTTTAGAGGCAATTAAGGATATTGGATTGGGGATTTTAGGGGCATTGATTAGCTGGGCAATTACAGGAATTGGAAGGTTAAATAATTGGAAATAGCAGACATATTTATAATTTCAGCCCACAAAAGTAGGCATAATTTATTTTAATTATTTTTAGAAGTGGGTACAAATTGAGAAATTAATGGAAAAATTATTTAGGTTAGATTTTTATAGTTCTTTTTGTTTTTGGTGTTATGACTAAAGAGACAAAAGAGTGGTGGGAAAGTGCTTCTGCCGATTATCAGAGAGAGTCAGACATTCCAATTGATATTCATTATGGTCCTGGGAGTCCAAATGAAAAAAGTCTTAACTTAATTGGAAACGTTAAAAATAAGAATGTTCTTGAGATTGGATGTGGCGGTGCTCAATGTTCAATTGCCTTTGCAAAAAAAGTGCCAAAGTCATAGGAATAGATATCTCTGAAAAACAGCTAAAATTTGCTAACGAGTTAGCTAAAAAGAATAAAGTCAATATTAAGTTTTATCAAGGCGATATAAAGAAGTTACCAAAGATAAAGTCAGAGAGTCAAGACATAGTATTTTCTGCATTCGCCTTGCATTATGTTGATGATTTACTCTCTTGTTTTAAGGAAGTTAATAGAGTACTAAAGAATAAAGGAGTTTTTGTTTTTAGTTTAGACCACCCAATGTATAGAATGATAGATTCTAATACTTTAAAGTTAAAAGATAGTTATTTTAATACGGGAAAAGAAGTTTTTACTTTCTCAGATCCGACAAAGGAGTTTGTATGCTATAAACATACGATTAGTGATTTATATGAAAAATTGACTAAAACAAAATTCTTTATTGATAAAATCATAGAACCAGACTCGAGAAAACACTATTCTTACGATCCATGGTATAATCTATGGGATTATAAACCTGATTTGCTTAGAATGGTTCCTCCAACAATCATATTTAGAGCTATAAAGGAGGTGTAACAAGAAGGATAACACAATTTGTACTAAAATGTATCAGAAAAAGTGTCACACAAGTTTATAAGATATCGGCCTTTTTTGGCCACTATATTAATCTGCGAATAAGGTTCTATAAACTTCATGTCCATGTTTAGAAAACCCCTCAAAATATCCTGTAAACCATTGATTTAATGATATTCCTGCTCTTTCTGATTCTTGAATATCTTGTAATGTTTCTATTCCACCAGTCCTAATCACATGAAACTCTTGTGAAGGTCTTCCAGATTTCAAGTAATCTACGGCTGTTCCAGCGAGTTCAAGAGAAGATTTCTTTAATGGTCTTCCACTAACTCCTCCACCAAATGTTTGAGTGAAGAAATCATAAAGTTTTATTTCAGATTCAGCAATACTCTCTCTTATTTGGTTATATGCTGTTGAAGTATTTCCAAAATTAACCCCATCAAAATCGTTTTCAAATAATAGGTCCATTAATGCCGGGACTTGTTCTCTTTGTGTATCATTTGAAAATTTTACTATAACTGGAAGTCTTCTAATCCTTTGGTTTAGGAAATTCTGTTTTAGGTAGTTAAGTCTATTTGCTAAATCATCATCTTGTAGTCTTCCATGTGGGGTGTTTGGACAACTTTCATTAATTTCAATAAAATTTATTTCTGCTCGCTCATATGCTTTCATACCCCCTACAAGATGTCTTAATTTATCTTCTTTTTGTAAATCTGGAGAACCCATTATACTCCATCCTATTGGTGTGTTTGCGACTATCTCTAATTTTGCAGCTTTATTAGAGTTTACTTCATCTCCATCATTTGGTAATCCTAACCAATTTGAAGCTGAATGAGAAGTAGGGTATGGAGCAAATGGTAAAAAGATCCCTTCCTTTTCATTACCTCTTCTTGGATTCCAAGTTCCTGTTCCTGCAAGATATGCTCCAGCACCTTGCATTGCAACCATTTCATAACATTCTCCATTTTTGAACATCCCTGCAGCATTCATTATTGGAGAACGAAAAGTTATTCCCCATAATTCTCTAGCCAATTCTCTTGAAGGTTGATAAGGTTCACTAGGAACTTCTAATTTTAGTTTATCTAAGAAACCTAAACGACCAGAAGAATATCTTGAAACAACTGTTTTTGGAGGCAGTTTAGTTAAGAATGATCTTAATCTCCTTTCCCAATTTGCTAATGTTGTTGCCTTCACGGTAATCAGTCTGACTTTATAGTTTATAAACAATATTGTTATCTTGTTTATAGAAGATCTATATTTTTTAAATTAGGATAGGTGCTTTATTTTATGTATATAGGCTCACATGTTCATTTAAGAGACTTTGGTCAGAAGCATAAGGAAACTATCAAACATGGATTAGAAGTAGCAAGAGATTCTGGTGTTGATGCTGTTTTTGATATGCCGAATACTAATCCTCCAATAATGACTAGAGATTTAGTTGTGGATAGATTAAGATTAGCTAAGGATGCAGATGAAAATGAGTATTGGGACAGATTAAAAATAAAGCTCAAAGAGGAAGTTGATGAATTCATTCAGGATAGCAATAAAGATGAAATGGCAGATATATTTGAGGTTATAACCGCAATAAATTCTTTTAAAGGTTGGACTATTGAAGAAATTGTTGAAGTTCAAAAGAAAAAGATAGAAGAAAGAGGCGGATTTAAAGATAAAATTATTTTAAATGAAGTTAAAGAATAGTTTCTTACTCTATGCCAGCTTTTCTAGCCATAAATTTATAAATTATTAGTTGCCGTATTATACATGGAATTTATTAATAGAGAATTGACAGAGGAGCAGAGGATCAAAGAGATGCAGACCAGATTTAATGGCGGTAAACCATTCAGGCATTTATTAATAGATAATTTTTTAAATGAAAAAAAGGCTGGCGGGATTTTGAAAGCTTTGATGAAAGAGCATTTTGAGCATAAAGAGAGCGATTTATTTTCTTTGAATCAAACAAGGGATTTTTCTGTAATTAAGAAGGGCATTTTATTGGAATTTTATGAGTTCTTTTGCAGTGAAGATTTTGGGAAATGGATCGAGAGAATAACTGGTATAAAATTGAAAACTGGGAAGATCGATATGGCTGGAAGTTTGTATAAAAATTGCGATTATTTATTATGTCATGATGATAGACTGGAAGAGAGGAAGATTGCCTATATTTATTATTTGAGTGAAGATTTTAATGAAAGTGATGGAGGAGCTTTTGTAATGCTAAAATCTAAGAATGAGATGCCTGGAGACTGCGCTGAAAAGCATCTTCCAGTGTGGAATTCTTTTTTAATTTTCGAGGTGTCTGACAAAAGCTTCCATGAAGTTGAAGAAGTTTTAAGCGATAAAAAAAGATATGCAATTGGAGGATGGCTTCATTAAATATGGATTTCAAAAGATTTGTTAATAATTTATATTTAGATGAGAATATACAGAAGGAAATGAGAAAGATTTATTTACAATCAGGCGTTTTAAAACTTGAGGAGTTCTTGAAAAGAGAAGTTTATAATGAACTTATTAAGCTATTTGAGGGAATTAAAGGAGAAAAATTTAAGATTGCAGACAGATATTCCTATTATGCCAGGGATGACTTGAATGGTGTTGAGAAACTGTTTTGTTCAAATGAATTTTTAGATTTTGCCAGAACTATTATTGGTGAAGAATTTGATAAAGCTGAACTAAAAATTAAAATATTTGGACAAGGAGATTATACTTTATTGCATGATTCTTCTTATAAAGAGGACAAATTTGAATTCTTCTTCATTTTTTGTTGGAATTGGGACGAGAAATATAGAGGAGAAATAGTTTATACGGATAATGAGGAAAATGGGAGAACACTTATTTTTCCGGTTGTAGGCAATAATCTTGTTTTAATCCATAAAAATGGACTTGGAAACTTTGTTAAATATATAAATCATCTAGCTGAAAACAGGAAATTTATATTAATTAGAGGAGTGCTGGAATAGTTTTTTATTCGCTTTTTTTAGACACCTTATTGCTTTTTTTAT
This sequence comes from Candidatus Woesearchaeota archaeon, assembly GCA_964465795.1. Taxonomy (GTDB): domain Archaea; phylum Nanobdellota; class Nanobdellia; order Pacearchaeales; family GW2011-AR1; genus JAUSIK01. The sequence continues at coordinate 201 of CAYXLD010000038.1, read as the reverse complement.
TGTGGATTTAGCCAACTTTTTTTGTTTTTGTATATACTCTTTTGTTATTGGATCGCTAAGAATCTTTTTTCCCAGCTTTTTTCCTCTTTTAACGAGTTTTTTTCTTCTCTATTTTTACCATGCTCTATAGAGCGATCTTTTTCATATAAATCTTTCCTAAGTGTTAAGTCCAGCCTATAACTTAACATAAAGATTACTTGG
>CAYXLD010000037.1:0-7346 GCA_964465795.1 Candidatus Woesearchaeota archaeon | reverse complement strand
TGTTTTAGAGAAGTTGAATATCCTAATGCCTAAACGGGCGGGAATTTAGGAAAATGGATTTGAGCCTTTTATGATTTTGTTTTTATTATCGTAGATTACTTTATTTATAGATTCTAAATTGCTGTATTTTGCTTGAACTTTTTCATTTATAACTTTTCCAAAATCTCCTTCTAGGAAAGTTGGAAGCTCTACAACTTTAGAATATTTATCTATAAAACTAAATTCTGTTAATTCTGAGTTTTCCATAAAAATTGAATGTTTTAGACTTATTTAAATATTTGTATTTGTTACTATTCTATAATTAATATTCACTTTAGCCTTATGGTCTCCAAATTTCTAGGAACTATTGTTTCAATTCTATTTGTTCGATGAATACTAGATGCTAAGTCGAGACATCTTGAAGGCTCTCCGTGATTTATAATTATTTTTTTTGGTTTTGGATTCATTCTATTTACGTATTGCATCAGTTCGTTCCTTCCTGAATGGGATGATAATCCGTTTAATGTTTCTACCTGCATATTAACTTTTATGACTTCATTATTATAGTCTTTTCCCAAGGTTAATTCTTTTTTGCCCTCTTGGATCTGCCTTCCTAGAGATCCTGCGCCCTGAAAACATCCAAAAACTAAAAGATTTTTTGAATTCTCTGCAAGATTTAAAAAATATTCTACAGACGCGCCGCCGACAAGCATGCCTGATGTAGCAATTATGATACAAGGCCCCCCTTCTAAAATCTCTTTCCTTTCTGCTGAGCTTCCGACTCTTTTAAAAATATCTGAAAGAAACGGATTATTATCTTGGAGGATCTGATTTCTAACTGAAGAACTCAAAAAATCTGGATAAGTTGTATGAATTGCGTTTATATCCCAGATCATTCCATCGATGTATACTGGAACTTTGGGTAGCTCGCCTGATTTAATGGCCTCTTCTACGCGGAGAATTGTTTCCTGTGCATGCCCTAAACCTAATTCTGGGAGCAATATTTTCCCGCCCCCTTCTATTGTTTTTTTAGCCATATTAATAAAAACTTGCTCTGTTTCTTTTCTGGTCGGTAAAATATTTTCCTTGCCACCATAGGTTGCTTCCAACTGCAAGCACTCTACTCTAGGAAATCTATTCTCTGCAGGGTCGAGTAAACGTGTTTTAGCATATTTTGTATCTGCACTATAAACAAAGTTATGCAACCCGTTTCCGATGTTGATATGGGTTTGCGCTGATCCTAAAACGTGTCCTGCATTATGAAAGGTAATTCTTACGTCGGGTGTGATATCTGTAACTTCTGAATAATCTAAACATATCGAATGTCTTACCATCTCTTTTATATCTTCGCCTTTATATAACGGGGACTCTGCCTTCTTATATGCAACCCCGATATAATCAAGAGCCAATAATGCTGCTATGTCTCTTGTTGGAGCAGTCATATAAACAGGCCCTTTATAACCTGTTTTATAAATATAAGGTATTAATGCTGAATGATCTGTGTGGGCATGTGAGAGTATTATCGCATCTATAGAATTCATATCGCCAATTTCCGGAACGTTTAGGTATGGAAATCTTTCTTCTCCTTCTGCATATGCTGGGTTGATGCCACAGTCAAGTAAAATTTTTGAATTTGGAGTTTGTAATAATAGGCATGATCTGCCTACTTGCCTTCCCCCTCCGAGATATGTAAGCCTCACCCAAACATCCATTTTTTCTGGATTCCACTCATTATAAATCTTTTTTCCTATTTCATGAAGAAATTTTCTCCTATAAGTATTATTTGCATATAATACTGACCTGATCTTTTCAGTTATTTTGCTTGGAATTGAAGGGCTGCGCTGTACTAAAGGAAGCCAGAATGTTGCCTTTTTAATATCTGTAAGAATTGATCCTTGCTTTCCTATGACAAGACCTGGTTTTTTGGCTTCAATTATAACTATGCTACGTTGAACATCGAAGATAATATTAGCTATGCCTGCGTCCTCTGGCACTAACGCCCGAATTGTTTTTTCAGTTTCTGATTCACTTAAGAGTATTGTTTTGTCGGCTCTAAGATCGATTCTTTTTTTAATCTTATTTACTACTTCTTTAATTTGAACTTCTCCATTCTTTAAAAATTCTTTATTGTCTGTATATAGAACTATATTTGCTGCCTCAAAATTTGCATCAACTATAACCTTTGGTAATGCTTCTTTTATTGTTTTTAATATATCTACCATTTCATTAATAGACTAAAACTATTTATATTGCGGAATTATCTCCTCGGAAACAACTTGATCTATTCCTGATTTTGTTACGGAGTAGATGTCTATGCCATTCCCAGAGCCAACATCCCTTTGTGTTGAGGATTTTATACATTTCTTCACTATCTCTATACCTTGTTCGACAGATGCATCCTTTTTATATTCATTCTCCAATAATCCGAGTATATAGGGCATCCCAGATGAAAAATTTGCATCATAATCTTCAACTTTATATGCTCCTCCTGCCGGCTCTATAGTATAAAGCGATGTTTTTCCATCCATATCAAAGCCGGCTACTAATGTTCCCACAATACTCGGAATCATTGACGGCGTCCTAATACTCCTATAAACAAGCATTCCTAATAAATTGGCTGCTTCTTCGATGGTTGGTCTTGATTTTGTTTTTAATTCTTTCAGGCGTAATTCTGCTGCCAGTATTTTATTTGTAAGTTGAGCATCTGCAACGCCGCCGGTATAAGCAACGATCATATAATCATTCACTTTTAGAATTTTCTTGTAATTTTTATTCATTATTAGCGATCCTGCTGTAACCCTCCTATCTGCTCCTAAAATTACTCCATCTTTACAAACGATTCCAACTATGCTTGTATTGGATTTCAATATGTTCTTCTGAATTTCCTCATTCATTTTATAGAATTACACCTGCAAAAGAATAAAAGAGTATTTAAGTTTTATGGTTCAATTCAGGCAAAAAAATAGAGAGAGTATTATTTTGCTCTAGATAAGACGAATCGCCTGTTTTCTTTATTCTTATCAGATTATCAACAAACCCTTCAATTCTTCTCTCGTGACTGACAATTATCAGCTGTATTACTTTTAATTCGTTTAAAACTTCTCTCATTTTGTCAAGCTGGATCTCGGAAAACCCATCTGTTGGTTCATCTAAAATTACAATATCTTTTGTTTTGATTTGGCTTAATATAGAATTGATTGTTTGATTTAAAGCTAATCTGTATGCCAAAGCTATGGCTGTTCTTTCCCCCCCTGATAAAAATGAATAATCCATCTCTATATCTCTATGCAAGATTATAGGAGAGAAAGACTCGTCTAAGCGTACATTTAAAACCCCTTGAGAGACTAACATATGAAACCATTTACTAAAGACTCTCGAAAATTCCTGTCTCAATTTAAGAAGTACATTTCTTTCAATGAATTCAATTAACTCCAAAAAACTCGATGAAAGCCATTCCTGCAACTCCATCATATTATCTAGATTTCTTTTAATCGACTCCTTTGACTTGATAGATTCTTCCATAATTTGAATGTCTTTTTTTAGAATTTCCATTTCTTTTTTTATCTCTGCTAGTGAGATATCTGCTTTCCTTTCTTCATTATAGGCCTTGCTTAGCTCTTCCTTTTTCATTTTTAATTGTTGGTCATATTTATTTGATTCCAGGATTTTTTCTTTTAGTGTTGAAAGATGTTTGTTAAGTAACTGCAAGTCTTGTTCTAAAGTGTTTATATTCTTTATTAGAAATTGCTTTCTATTTTTTGCTTTTACTACATATTCTGATTTTGCCCTAGTAATATCGATTAATGTCCTCTGCTCTTCTAAATTTCTTTTTTTTAATTTTTTTTTCTCTATATCTTTCAGTGTTTCTGTCATGCTTAATTGAAGATTAGATATTCTTTGTTTTGTTTTTCCTAAAGCGCCTTCTGTTTCGTTAAGTATATTATGCTTATGGATTTCAGGTACATCTTGAAGACATGTGGGGCACATATCTATCTTGAAAACTCTCTCTCTTCTGGCAAGCATTTCGGCATTTTGTTTATCCAGAAAATTTAATTCTGTAATGAAATTTGCATAATTTGAGTTTAGAATATTTAATTCATTATCGTTTTGTTCTATATTTAAAACTAATTCTAAATATTTTTCTTCATTAAAAGTTTCATCTGTATCAAATATTGTTTTGTTAACTTCATTTAGCTCTATATTTATGGTTGCAATATTATCGTACTTATTGGATATCATAATTTTTGCTTTTTCTGCTTCTTTTTCAAGGTAAATTTTCTCTTTTATTTTATCCTCAAGTCTATAATTTTCTTCTTCAATTTTTCTCCGAGATTCTATTTTTTCTTCTAATTCCTTAATTTTTAAAAGGATATTCGCATCTATACCTTTTAAAGCTGCAGATTTAATATCTCTCTTTATTTTTTCATCATCTAAATTCCTAATTTCTAAGTTTAATAATTTTGATTCCTCCCTAAGATAATTGAAGAAAATGCCTAAATTCTCCCTTATTCTTTTATACTTATCTATCCCTAAAATATGCCTGAGAATATTTAATCTTACATCTGGATCCTCTATTAAGATTTGCTTCATGTGTTCTTGCTGGGTGTAAACTGTATATCTATATAGGAGGTTGTTCTTCTTTATGAACTCTAGTGGATAACCTATTAACTCTAGGATTTTTATTTTAATTTCAGTTAAAGAAGCCTCGGCTTTTTGACCGTTTATTGTTACAGAGGCGTATTCATTAGTAACGCCTTTATTTCCCCTCTTTAATTTTCTCTCTATTATTATATCTTTGCCTTCTATTTCAAGATCTAATATAACTTCTCCCATGACCGTATTATTTCTAAGCAATGATGCTCCTCTCTGTCCTGGCTGAAGCCCAAAAAGAGCGTATTCTAAAGCTAAAAGAATAGATGTTTTTCCTGACCCTACATCGCCAGCTAATAGAATTGACCCTTCTGGAAAAACTATTTCTCCCTCCTTATATGATCTAATATTTTTTAAAATAATTTTTTTTAGCCTCATAATCCAATTGTTTTTTTAGTTTCTAGAATCATTCTATCTTCAAAAATTGCAGATTTCTCATCGTCAATTTTTTCCAGTTGCAGAGATTTAATCAGGGGTTCGATTATTTTGTTAAATTTACTGTGATTTGTTGATTTAAATATCTTAATGGCTTCTGACTCCATGTCTTCCGTATTTATTGTGTCGAGCTGCAATTCCGACTCTGAGACCTGCAGTCCTGAAGTATTTTTCAGCACTACCCATGCCCCGCTTTTTTTTGCAAATGATTCTATTTTATAAAAATCTATATCGGATGTCTTTCCTTGTTCTATTACCCCTGATAATTTTATTATTAATATTTTATCATTGAGAACTTCATTTGCTAAAATTTTGAGCAGATCATTTGTTGCATTAAATGTATCTTTTGTTTCGTAGTTAATTACTAATACCTCTTTAATTTTTATTTTCCTTTTTTCTATTTTGCCATTTTCAAATATGTAGAAAGACCCTCCTTGCAATTCCTCTAATTCTGATAAATTATTGGGAAAAATTGGGCCTGGATAAACTTTTCCGTCTTTACTAAAATTTATATGCAAATGTCCTAAAGCCAGATAATTTACTATAGGCAATTTAGAATCATCGACTGCCTTTATTTTAGGATTGCTAACTGCGCTTCTTATTGTTGTGTGCAGCATTAATATTTTAAAAAGGCCAGGGGAATCCTGAATTTTTATCTTTTCAATTTCCTCTATTTCAAGACCCGATTTTTTTCCAGGGTATCCATAAATTGCAACATTTTTATAAATTGTTGGAAGGAGTATTATAGCGTCGGTTTTTTCTTCGATGTTTGCAACATTCTTACAGAATCCTGATTTTTCCAAAACTTCAAGAAATGTTTTTCCAGATATAGAATAATCATGACTTCCTGCAATAATGAATACTGGTATTTTAAATTCTGCCAACCTTCTAAACTCATTAAATGCTTCTTTCAGTGTGTCTATTGAGGGATAAGATGAATCAAATAAATCTCCTGCAATTAAGATAAACTCCACTTTCTCCTTTATACATTGTGAGACTGTTTTTTGGAAGCTTTGCATGTTTAAGGCGTTCAATTCGGGCTGCCTCCATCCATCTAGGTGGCAGTCAGCGAGATGTGCGAATTTCATACAAATTGAAATAGGGGGGCGTTATATATATTTTATTATCCTTGGCTTTATTTTTCTTAATTACATGCTATTATTTCTGTTATCGGGGGGCATAGAGCCAACGAATCTTTTCTCCTGTCTTTGATAAAAAATGCCGGCTGAACTTCAAGAACATAATTTCCGGCGGCATTATTAGGCAGATTTAGGTCTGGAAGATCTGACAGTTCTCCTGGGTCTAATCCAATCGATCCATCCCTAGCAAGTAAATTAATTGGATCTTCAGTTGGAATATTTACTTTAAAGCTATCGCTGCTTTCACCAATCCTTACAAATGCTTTGTCTACTTTAAACAGCCCTTTATTCTCTAAAGTTAGAGTTAAAATGTTTTGTGCATTATTATTTACACAATTTGCTCTATTAATTATCAGGTCTATGCCTTCTTTACACTCTGGCTTTTCTTTGGGCACATAAATCTTGAGGTATGTATAAACTGTTCCAGCAATGCCAATTGCAATAACAATCAGCAAAACATAACTTACAACTTCACTGATTCCCCTTTTATTCATTATAATTAAATGAGAAGTTAGTTTTTATATTTATTCTTGATTATAATCTTGTTAAAAGTTTTAAACTAAATGCAGAGGGGGAGATTGCTCAGTTTAGGAATACGGCGCCCTCCTACTTTCCTCAATACTGCGACCCTACAAGCACCGTGTATTCTGCTTAGGGCTGCTCCGATCAGGGTCTGACCCAATTCACAGAGGCACGATCGAATAGGACAGTACCTCATAGTATAGTAGAAGACCGACATTCTTGCCACATCACGCACTCCTTTAAGCCCGCCGTAAAGTCCGTTTGCGGATAGCGCAGGACTAGCGCGCCAGCTCCTCTACATAATTTGTCTGCCATGTATGTTTATAAAGGCATCGATTTCACAAAATAATCTTGACTATAAATCTTCTTCAGAAATTTTAGCTTTTATTTTTTTTAAGTCGTCTTTAATTTTTATTCTGTTTCTTTTAATAGGTTTAGTTTTTTGAAATGCAAAAATGATCAAAATGAGTAAAACAAAAGAAAATAGAAATCCGCTTGCTAGAAGTATTAATATTAAATCCATAAAAATATATTAAAAGCGCTATATTTAAGGATTCCTATTCTTAACAGTATCTCCGATACTTATAAAGGAGGAGGATGGTAAACCTTCTTTATCTCTAT
>CAYXLD010000036.1:0-7666 GCA_964465795.1 Candidatus Woesearchaeota archaeon | reverse complement strand
AAAAGAACTTTAGATTAAATCCTGGTGTCTGGCGAAATAATTTCCGGACATTACATAACCAGATCAATCCCGAAATATTTATAAACCCATATATTCTTTTACTAACTGAATAGAAAATACAGGCTTAGAAAAATTAAATTATTCTCTGTCTGAAAATATTAATATTACAATGAGAAACGAAATTAACGAGGCACACGAAGCCATAGATATTGATTCTGACGCTTCTGTAAAAAGGAAAGTAGTTGTTCCAGGAGAAGTAATTGCAATGGGAGAAGATTTTCTTCCTGGTGAAGGAACAAAAAGAGAAGGAGATAAAGTAATAGCCCTAAGATATGGTTTAGCAGAAGAAGCTGGGAAAGTTGTAAGAGTAATATCTATTTTTGGCGCATTTATTCCAAGAAGAAATAATGTAATAATTGGTAGGATCCAGGATATAACCTATAATGGTTGGATTGTTGATGTAGACGCCGCCCCTCAAGCATTTCTTCCTATTGAAGAGGTGCCAAGGTTTATTAATAAAAACGAAATGGATCAGTTTTTAGATATTGGAGATATAATTGCTGCAAAAATATGGTCTGTAAAAAGTAGAGGGATAGACCTTGCATTAAAAGGAAAAGGTCTTGGGAAATTAGAGGGAGGATTTATTTTTAAAATAATTCCATCAAGAGTTCCTAGAATTATAGGGAGAGAGGGCAGTATGATAAATCTTATTAAAGATAAAACAAAATGCAACATTACAGTTGGTCAGAATGGGTGGATTTGGATAAAAGGCGCATCCCCTGAAGATGAAATAAAGGCACGGAGAGCAGTTGAATTCGTTGCGGATAAAGTTTTTGTAAATGGATTGACAGAAAAAGTTGAAGAGTGGTTTTCAGAAAATTAACATGGATGAAAAAAAAGTTGCAATGAAAAAAAGAAGATTATTATATCGTGTAAGATTAGAACCATATATAAAAGGAGTTCGGCATACTATTCCAGATAGTGTGGATAATTTAACTCAGATTAATGGTTCTACTTATTTATTTAATGAAATGGTAAATGCTCCTAGAAGCAGAGAAGATAACAATGCTGAATTTCATATAACCAGAGCAATAACTAGAAGACTTCCCACCTATGCACTAACTTATGAATCATATGGTGATGGAAGTTTATTTATTCAAGCCGAGAGGCTATCATAAAAATGACAAAAGAAATTAAAAGAATTGACGGAAGAAAAGGAAATGAATTAAGGCCAATGATGGCAAAAGTAGGAGTAATACCTAATGCCGATGGGTCAGCAATTTTTGCATTTGGAAATACTATTGCAATTGCCGCTGTTTATGGGCCTAGAAAACTCCATCCCCAGCATATGCAAGATCCTGCAATAGGAGTATTAAGATGCAATTATGATTTGCTAAGTTTTTCAGTTTCAGATAGAAAAAAACCAGGCCCATCTAGGAGAGCACAGGAAATATCAAAGGTCGCAGGCTGGGCTTTAGAGCCCGTTATAGGTTTAGAATCTTTTCCAAATACAGTGGTAGATGTTCAAATTTATATCCTTCAAGCTGACGCAGGAACAAGGACAGCTGGAATAAATGCCGCTTCCATGGCTCTTGCACATGCAGGCATACCAATGAAAGACTTAATATGTTCAGTAGCAGTTGGTAAACAAGATAAAGATTTTATAGTTGATTTAACAAAGGATGAAGAAGACTTTAAAGATGGTGAAGGAGCAACAGATTTCGCAATTGCAAAGCCAGCAAATTCTGATGAGTTTTCTTTATTGCAACTCGACGGCAAAATAAGGCCCGAAGAAGTAAAAGAAATATTAAAATTAGCCTCAGAGGCATGCAATCAAATTTATGAAATTCAGAAAAAAGCATTAAAGGAGGCTGTTTCACAAAATTAAAATGGAAGTTTCAAACGTCACAAAGGAATATCTTTCTAGATTATTTTTACAAGAAAAAAGATTTGATGGAAGAAAACTTTTAGACTTTAGGGATTTAGAGATATCTTTAAATGTATCAAATAAGGCAGAAGGCAGTGCTAGAATAAAATTAGGAAAAACCGAGATTGTAGTTGGAGTAAAACTTGCTTTGGGCGAGCCATATCCTGATTCTCCTGAAGAAGGGAATCTTATCTGTTCTGCAGAATTACTGCCTCTTGCTTCTCCAAAATTTGAATCTGGCCCGCCATCATTTAAAGCAATAGAGTTAGGCAGATTGGTAGATAGAGCAATTAGGGAATCAGGAATGATAGATTTTTCTAAGCTTTTAATAGAAAAAGATAAAGTGTGGACAATATATATCGATATTTATCCAATAAATGATAACGGGAATCTGGTTGATGTTTCTACAATAGGCGCCATTATCGCATTAAAAAATGCAAAGATGCCAACTATAAATAAAGAAGGATTAGCAGATTACGATAATAAAAAAGGATACATACCTTTAAATAAAGATATTTATCCGATTTCTCTTAGTTTTTACAAATTAGGAGAATCAATTATTCTTGATCCAACATTAGAAGAGGAAGAAGCATGCGAAGCTAGAATAGTTTTCGGGATATCTAGATTAGGCAAAAGTTACATGATTAATTCTTGTCAGAAAGCAGGGAAAGCGGCAATATATAGGGAGGAAATTAATAAAATAATGGATGTTATTCCTAAGAAGTTTGACGAGCTGAACGAAAAGCTTAAAAAGTTTCTTTAAAGCATTTTAATATGGGAACATCAATAAAAGATCAATTTACAAAATACGAAATAGCAAGAATAATCGGCGCCAGAGCTTTACAAATTGCGATGGACGCCCCATTATTGGTAAAAATTTCAGACGAGAAATTAGAAGAAATGAAATATGACGCAATAAAAATAGCCGAATATGAATTTAGCGAAGATGTTTTGCCAATAACAATCCACAGGCCAACGCCAAAAAAAGGCAGAGACAAATTATCGATATTAAAAGACGAAACAGTAAGTGATGAGGAATTGACTGAAAAAGAAAAAGAATTGGAAAAAGAAATCGTAGAAAATCCTGAAGAATTTAGCCTAGTTGAGGAAGATGAAGAAATTGAAATAGAGCCAGCAGCGGCAGAAGAAGAGAGATAAATAATAGATTATTTTGAGATAAAAAATTATTTAAATAATCAATTCTAAAAATTACAATGGTTAAGACAAAGAATATTTACTTTGCTCCTATTAAAAAGAAAGACAGAAGATTAATTATTTCAGACCCGCGGGCACATAGTGGAGATTTCAAACATTCAATTGATTTCTGCGTACCTAAAGGTACAGAGATAATTGCCGCTTATGATGGAATAATAAAGTTAGCTAAAACCGGCTCAAAGCAGGGAGGTTTTGAAGACAAATATAAAGATTTAAAATATCTAAATTCAATAATTATTCAACATAAAAATAAAGAATATTCTGAATACTCTCATTTAAGATTCAAAGGTACACTTGTAAAAGAAGGACAAAGAGTAAAGGCAGGACAAGTAATTGGTTATAGCGGAAATACTGGTTATACTACAGAACCTCATCTGCATTTTCATGTCTCTACAAAAGGCACTTTAGAAGACGTAGGAAAAACACTAGAAATCAGATTTAAAGAAAAGTTAAAAGTTCTGAGAGATTTCAATTAAGTATCTCAAAACAATATTATACTCTAATTATGAATCTTTAAAAACTTCCAGAACTTATCTATTCAATGCATATAAAATCTATTTCAGCAAAAAAAATCCTAGATTCTAGAAATGAAGATACAATTGAAGTTTCCGTAAATGGGCAGAGGGCATCATCTCCATCTGGCAAATCAACAGGAAAATATGAAACGCCACAATATTACAAAAATCTCAATAATTCGATAAAATTAATTAGTAAATTAAAAATTCTTTTTCAAATTAATAATTTCACTGATTTGAAAAAATTAGAGTCCTTTATTTCAAAAGAATTCAGATTAAAAAATGCAAAACAATTTGGAGCAAACGCCCTTTTCGCATTAGAGTCAGCAATCCTCAAGGCATTAGCCAAATCGCAAAACAAGGAATTATGGCAAATAATAAATCCAAAAGCAAAAAAAATTCCAATTCCTGTTGGAAATGCAATTGGCGGAGGCTTGCATTCGCATAATAAAAATGCCCCTGAATTCCAGGAATTTTTGTTAATTCCAAAAGGAAAATCAATAAAAGAGAACATAAAGGTAATGAGTAATGCTTATAAAAAATTAAAATTCATGATTAATGCAAATTCTATAAATGACGAGGGGGCATGGCAAACTTCTTTTTCAAATGAAGAAATTCTAGAAACGTTGTCTAAATTTAAAGAAATAAAGATAGGCATAGATGCAGCGCCATCTTCTTTCTACAAAAATTCAGAATATCATTATAAAAATAAATCGCTTAATAGAGAGGCGCAAATATATTATATAAATTCATTAATAAGAAAGCATAATATTTTTTATCTTGAAGATCCTATTCAAGAAGAAGACTTCAAAGGATTTTCAAACATAATAAAATCAAATTCTAATCTAATAGTAGGAGACGATTTAACAGCTACACAAATTCCAAGATTAAAAAAAGCAATAAAAACAAAAGCAATAAACGCGATAATAGTCAAACCGAATCAAAACGGTTCCTTATTAGAGCTTAAAAAAATATTTAATATCTGTAAAAAGCACAATATAAAAACAATCATCTCCCATCGCTCAGGTGAGACTTTAGACAATGCATTATCCGATTACGCTTTTGCCTTTCAAGCCAACTATATAAAATGTGGGATTGCTACAAAATGGCGAGAAGTTAAGTTGGAGAGGCTAGTTGAAATAAATAAACAATTACATAAATCTTTATAACACTCCTAATAATTAAAAATATAATGAAAACTGCAGCAGGTCATGAAGAAGAAAATCTAAAATTGTATGTTGTTCATTACAACAGGGGAGAAAATATTGTTGAGGTAGAGCACCGTGTAGGCGTTGATAAAAAAGATATTCTTTCGCAGATAGAAAAATACTTAGAAAAAAACCTATTTTAATTAGACTAAGAATTTCACTTATAAAAGAAGTCACTAATCCTGATTACAATATTAATTTAGAAAAAAATTAGAATAATCAAATATCAAATTCCATAACCTGCCCATTCTCAACTCTAACACCCCACATTTCCTCTTCGCTTAATCTATCAAAGTAACCTTTAACTATTTTTATAATCTCTTCGTGCGCAACAACTAAAATAACGCTATAATTAATCTTAATCAGATCACCTAAAAAAGAAAAAACTCTTTTTTTCTCTTCTTGAAATGACTCGCCGCCTTTAGGCTTTATGCGAAAAGGGTCTTTTTCAATAAACTTAATAAAATCAAAATAAGATTTTCCTTCAAAACCTGTTTTTCTATCGTTTATCCTTTTATCAATAATAATTGGAACATTGCGGTTCTTATTAACAATATTAGCACTCTCTCTAGTTCTAGGAAATTCTGAAACAAACATAACCTCAATCTTTTCCTTTCTTAATCTTTTTCTAACATCTTGAATTTGCCTTTTTCCTAGCCCAGTCAGATATACTCTCTTTTTAGGATCGCTGTTGCATATGTTTTTAATATTATAATTAGACTGCCCATGCCTTACAAAATAGACTTTCATTTATAGATAAAACAGAAATACTATTTAAGTTATAGCTTTTTAAATCTTATTAATGTAGTCTCTCTATTATCTTTCTTTATTAAACTTTAACAATTGCTTAATAAGGAACCTTCTTTATATAGCTAATTAAAATAAATGAAAAAAGGAGCGATAAAATGAAGCCAACCTGACATGATAAATAAAAAATATTTAGACAAAAAGCTACGCCACATAATCTATTATCCGACCTATTCTTAAATCTATTTTATTTTAAAACAATTTTCATAAGATTTACCTAGCAAATCTTTAAAAACCTCTTGTTTCTTCTTACACAATGCCAAGAAAGAAAACCGAAGGAATTTCATTAATTGATAAAGCAGAAAAGGCTTTGAAAGATACAGCACTCGAGGTAAAAGACAAGATCGAAGAAACAATGGAGAAAATAACAGCTGAGACCAAAGATATTACAGAAAAAATTAAAAAAACTGCAGAGGAGGTTATTGGAGAAAAGGAGATAAAGCCAAAAAAAGGCAGAAAGAAACAAGAGGAGATGATGGAATCAGATATTGATAAGAACGATAAAAAATCTAAGCTTAAAGCACTTAAAGAGAAGGCAAAAGAACTAGAAAAAAAACTTGAAGAAAAAACATTAGATGCGGCAGATATTAAGCAAAAGATTCCTATAGAAGAAAAAATAGATACTTTAGTTCCAATTGAAGATTATCTTAAATCATCTATTCACCTGGGAACAAGAGTAATAACCCCTGACATGAAAGCCTTTGTTTACAAAAGGCGTGCTGATGGTTTAGCAGTATTTAATACGGCAATTTTAGATAAGAAGATAAGAGAAGCAGCAGAATTTTTGTCAAAATACCCTCCACAAGATGTAATATTAGTGTGCAAAAGAGAATCAGGTTGGAAAGCAGTCGAACAATTTTCAAAAATTACAGGGATAAAATGTTTCACAAAAAAATATCCTGCAGGTATTCTTACAAATCCAAATTTAGAAGACTTCATGGAGACAGACTTAGTGTTTATTTGTGATCCATGGATAGATAAAAATGCATTGAATGACGGAGAAAGAGTTAAAGTTCCTGTTCTAGCAATATGCGATACTAACAATTATACACATGGAGTAACTCAAATCCTTCCAGGCAATAATAAAAGTGCAAAAAGTCTCGGCATGATTTTTTACCTACTAGCAAGAATATATATAGAAAAGAGAAAATTAAAAATAGAAATCCCTCCAATTTCAGAATGGGTTGAAGGATGGGATAGTCTTGTTCCGCCGAAATAATTTTTATTTTATATAAAGAAATATAATAAAACATATATAGTTAAAGAGAATCTATTTTACAATGGAAGGATTATTAAAATTAAATTATTGGGATAGAGAAGAAGTTAAAGAAGGCAACCACGGGATTTATCTAAATAATAAAAAAGTTGTTGAAGTAAGAAGTTTATTATTATCTAGATATGGAAGAAAGGAAGTAAATTTCTATCCAGAGCAGCAGTACAAGAATTACCTTATTGACACAGAGGTAATTTCTCAGCCAACAGAATTAAGAAAAGAAAATAGAAATGGAGCAATTATGCCGTGTTTTTCTTTATTTAGTTCAACTAAACAAGGATTAGAAAAATTAGCTGAAATTTTAGGCCTCCCTTTTTATGATAGATCCATTATAAGTCAAGAAAATTATTTCCCTTAAAAATTTATCCAGACAATATATTAATATTTATTTTTTTCATATGTTGATTATTTCATAAAAATTCGTCGAAAAAATGAAAATTCTAATAGAAACCTTTATAAATCTCTCATTTCTATGCTCTATTATCAAAATGGTAACTGTAATGAGTGCCTTAATGTTTAGCGTCGTAAAAATACGACAATTGCATATTAAGGTATGAGGTATGCGAGTTCATTGAGTATTGTAGACTTATCTCAAACCTAATATTAATGGAGGTCGAGTGCGTAGCTGAAAAACAGCTTATCAATATTTTTATAATAAACATAAATCCAGTTGATCCTGCTGGGGGTTACGGCTATTTGGCTTACACTTAGACATGCAAGT
>CAYXLD010000035.1:0-7873 GCA_964465795.1 Candidatus Woesearchaeota archaeon | reverse complement strand
TTTCATGGGCCGATATAAATCAGCGTTGAGAACTAATTTTCGGATACCACAGAAAAAGCGGGCTTGGCACGCCGCGTTGTGCCAAGCCCTTTCATTCCAGCCAAGTGGAATGAATATGAATATAGAATATAAAAAGAGGTATTTTTAAGCTTTCCTAAATATATATTGCCTATTTAATTTCAGATTTATATATTAGAGACGTTTTATCTTTTTTTTATCAATATCGTCGTAATTTAACTAATTTTTAAGCTTACTTGGTCTGGTTATTGCCTAATCATCTAACTCTTTAGGAAGAAACAATCTGTTAGATATGCAGCTATATTTCCTACCTGAAGATGATTAGGCAATATATCCTAAACATTATCTTTAAATATATTGCCTATGAATAATAATAAAAGATGGCGATGGATCTATTTATACAATTGAGCATTATAGTTGCAATAGCTTTAGCGGTTTCTATAATTATCAATTTATTAAGACAACCTTTAATTATAGGATATATTGTAACTGGGATAATAGCTGGACCAAGCTTCCTTGATTTGATTGATGCAGAGAGCAGTATAACAACATTCGGGAAACTAGGAATTGCGCTCCTACTATTTATGGTTGGATTAAATTTAAACCCAAAAGTAATCAAAGAAGTTGGAGCAATTGCATTAATAACTGGAATTGGTCAAATTATATTTACTTTTGTGATATGTTTTTTAGTTGCAAAACTACTGAATTTTAATACGATATCTTCGATTTATATGGCTCTTGCAATGTCATTTAGTAGTACAATAATTATTATGAAACTGCTTGCAGATAAGGGAGATTTGTCCGCACTTTATGGAAAAATATCAATTGGTTTTTTAATAGTCCAAGATATTGTGGCAATTATAATCTTAATAATAATCTCCTCTTTAAATGAAGGAGCTAGTATGCCCTCCTTGACTTTTAATTCTTTACTGATGGGAATTGGACTGATAGTTCTCTTGTTTTTAATAGGAGTATTCATTTTGCCCTTTATTACGAAAAAGATTGCCAAATCACAGGAACTTTTGCTGCTGTTTTCTATAGGCTGGTGTATTGCATTGGCGAGCCTTTTTTATTATTATAATTTTTCTTTTGAGATAGGGGCATTATTGGCAGGCATGACATTGTCAATTTCTTCATATAAATATGAAATTAGTTCAAGATTACGCCCATTAAGGGATTTTTTCTTGTTAATATTTTTTATTGTTTTAGGAGCGCAGATGTCCATTGCAAACATTCCAAACCTTATGCCTTCTGTAATTATATTTTCATTATTAGTTATAATAGGAAATCCTTTAATTATTCTTTCTTTAATGGGAATTATGAAATACACAAAAAGAAATGGATTCTTATGCGGACTCACAGTATCGCAAATCAGCGAATTTTCATTTATACTTATTTCTTTAGGCATATCTTTAGGCCATATAGATAAGGAGTTATTATCGCTAATTACATTAGTTGGACTTATAACTATTGCAAGTTCTACTTATCTTATATTGTATTCAGAGAGGCTTTATGCTAGATTTTCATCTATGTTAAATATTTTTGAAATTAAAGGGAAAAAAATAGACGGGGGGAAGTATTATATAGAAAAAGAGTATAATATGGTTTTATTTGGATACAATAGAATTGGTTTTGATATCCTAGAATCATTTAGAAAATTGAAAAAGAGATTTTTAGTAGTGGATTATAATCCTGAAGTTATTAATCAATTAGTAAAAAAAGGCATTGATTGCCTTTATGGTGATGCTGGCGACTCGGAATTACTTGACGACTTGAATATTTCAAGGCTGAAGATGATAGTTTCCACTATTCCCGATCTAGATACGAATCTTCTCATCACAAAAAAAATAAGAAATTTGAATAAAGAGGCAATAATTATTTTAATTTCACATCAGGTTGAGGAGGCTTTTAAATTATATAAAGAAGGAGCAACATATGTTATATTGCCTCATTTTTTAGGCGGAGATTATAGCTCTAAACTTATAGAAAAAAATTGTTTAGATATTGAAAAGTTTTCTAAAGAGAGAGCAGAGCATTTAGAGAAACTGAAAGCAAGAAAGAAACAAGGGCATGAACATCCTAAACATGAAAGAAATTAATCTTCTTCTTTTCCAACCTCTTCTTTTCCAGAGGCGAGTTCGTGAATAGTGTAGCTTATTCTTAATATTATCTCTAAGGATAATATGGCTGTAAGAAAAATAATAATATTATCTAGCAGAATTGGAATTTCCTTTAATTTATCAAAGATATTGAAATAGGAAAAAATGCCTGGAGTTAGAAGATAAATAGACACTGCAATAAAAGGAAATAGTTTTGCCAATTCTTTTGAAATATTTTCTTTGATATAAGAAAGAATTCTAATTGCCATAACCAATGCTCCGGTTAGAAGCAGTAACTGGCTAATTTCTCTTTCAGGAACCAATAATAGAAGTATAACAGACAAAGCAAAGAACCAAATAAATATTAAAGCAGGCATAATTAAAATATATTCTATAAAGTAAAGTAATAAAGCAAAGAATTTTTTTAAGATAGGGTGTTTAGAAACATTGTACTTCTCTAGATTAAGACTTATAAAGTTTTTTTTAGATAGAGTATTATAGAAACCAAATATAATAAAAACAATAATGACTATTAATATTGCGAATATAAAAAGCTGCAAGATAAGGAAGAATTTTAACGGCAACTCGATAGATAGGTAACTATAGCCTAATCTGACACTATCTATAAAATTGTTAATCACCGCCATATTACATGAAAATGGAAGAAGTTTATAAATCTGGTGTTTAGATAAATTAAGTTTAAATAATCATAGAAATATATTATATTGTGATAGATATAAAGATATTAAGGGAAAGACCAGAAATAGTTAAAGAAAGCCAGAAAAGAAGAGGCCTTTCAACTGAAAATGTAGAGCAAGTTATAGGAATTGATAAAAAATGGAGAGAATTAAAAGAGGAAGTTGATCATTTAAGAAGCAAAAGAAATAAGATCTCAGAAGAAATAAACAAGAATAAAAAACAAGGCAAAAAAATAGATTCTTTGCTTAAAGAAGCGAAAGAAATACCAAAGATTTTAGAGGAAAAAGAAAAAATAATGGATAATTTTAACGAAAAACGAGATTTGCTATTAAATGGGATTCCAAATATTATAGATAAGTCAATTCCAACAGGAGATTCATCTAAAAATAAAGTTATTAAGTCATATGGAAAAATCAAAAAATATTCATTTGATTTAAAAGACCATGAGGATATTCTAACAAACCTTGATTTATTAGACATTAAAAAAGCTTCAGAAGTTGCAGGCTCGAGATTTTACTATCTAAAAAATGATCTGGTCAAGTTAAATTATGCAATAATAAATTTCGCCTTGGATTTTTTAGAAAAAAAAGAATTCACTTTAATACAGCCCCCTTTTATGTTAAGAAGGAATATTTTATCTGGTGCGGTGCCCTTAGCTTCTTTTGAAGAAATGATATATAAAATAGAAGAAGAAGATTTGTATTTGATTGGAACAGCTGAACACGCATTAAATGCGCTTTATTTTAATGAAATAATTCCAGTGAATAAACTTCCCTTGAGATTTGCAGGAATATCAACATGTTTTAGAAAAGAAGCAGGCTCCCACGGAAAGGATACTAAGGGCATATTTAGAATTCATCAATTTGAAAAAATAGAACAGTTTATTTTTTGTAAACCGCAAGATTCATGGAAAGAATTTGATTTAATACTGAAAAATTCTGAAGAAATACTTAAGCTTTTAAAAATACCCTTTAGGTTTGTTGTTTTAGCTTCCCAGGACACTGGTTTAGTTCCTACAAAAACAATAGACTTTGAGGGTTGGTTTCCAAGCCAGAATGCGTTTCGTGAACTTGGATCATGTTCAAATTGCCTAGATTATCAAGCAAGAAGCAGCAATATAAAATATCTGGATAATAATAGTTTAATGTTTGTACACACTTTGAATAATACCGCGATAGCCACACAAAGAATGATGGTTTGCATTGCTGAAAATTATCAACAGAAAGACGGCTCAATTAAAATTCCAGATATTTTAATAAAATATATGGGAAAGAAAAAAATCGAGAAAAGAAAAAAATAATTCTTTAAATGCTTGCTTTATCTATTAACTTTAGTATAACGCCTAGAATAGTTAAAACAACTACTATCCATCCTGCAATTTGCATAACAATTGGCGGTATAAACGGCACAGTTAAAGTCTGATCAGTCATACCAAAGCCTACTGCTAAAGAAACTAATATTCCAACAAGCCAGACAATAAAACCCCAGACTTCGCCTAAAGGCCCTCTAGGGCGCCTCATTGGTTTTCCTACTGCTTGCATACTAACTTGTCTCTTATTTTTTGCTGCCATATTTACCTCCTTTCATTTTTATAAGGGCTTTATTGTATATAAATCTTCACATGTTCTTTTTCAATTTGAAGTCTTTTAACAGCATCTAAAACTCTTGTATCCGGGGAAAGGACAAAAACATGGTCTGATTTTGACCTTAGCGCCCTATACAGTCTTTGCAGCAGCTCTCTCTTTGCTTTATCCTTGTAAAAATCCCAAAAATATGCAGGGTGCGTTTTTTCCAAAATTTTCCAGAAACTTCCTTGAATATTCGGATTAGGATATTTTGTAAAGACTACAGATCTGCAAATATCTCCTGGAAAATCTACGCCTCTTGTGCATTTTGTGCTGTATAGGCTGTCAATTAGTTTTTCTTTAAATTTTGAGATATTTTCTCCAAGTTTATCTTCGCTTTGAGATTTTATCAGCCTTTCTTTAGATATTATATTATTCAGTTTATAGGTTTTTATTTCATTCTCATTTGGAAGATCCTCAAAAGCATTTACCTGTATAAGCATAGGTTTCTCGGCTTTTTCGATGCACGAATTTAATGCATTAAGATAATTTTGCCTGCTAAATTCTTTTGAGAAAAAGTTTTTGTAACTGCATTCAAATTCTTTGCCTGTTCTTAATATTTCTACTTCGCCTTGGTGTAATGTTTCAGCTTCTACAACCTTGTAGTTTTTAATTCCAAAAACGTTTTTCAATACTTTTTCTGAATGCGTAGTTCCAGACATGAAAACAAAAGCCTTATTTTTGTCTAAAATTTCTTTAATACTACTTTCTAGATTAGTTGTAACGAGATTTGCATATAGATTATCTTCGCTCCTCCTGAATGTTAAATATGTATCCTCTAAAAAATCAGAAAAATGCCTGGCTAATTCAATGGCAGTATTAGCATAATTTAATTCATCAGATATTATCTCTATCTCTAGCCCCTTATTTTTTAAAAATAATTTAATAATCTTTTCAATTTTAGTTTCATTAATATGAAAGACCCGATTCTCATTGATGCCCAATACGCTTTTATTTTTTTCTTCAAATTTTATTAATTCAAGGATTTCATCTATGGATTTTTTTATTTCTATATCTTCGGAGCTGATGTATTTTAATGAGTTAGACAGTCTTGTAAGATTCAATTCCATCTGATTTGAGAAACTATCTAAAAATTCATCAGCTTCATCAATGATGTCGATCTCTGTTTCAGGCTTTTTATCCAAAGCCACTTCAATCTTGTATTTAGCGGAATTGAATATAATAACGTCGGAGTCAATATATGATTGATATTGGTCGTAGTAACTGCAGCCCCTTTTTCTATGATAAAAAATAAATTCCCTGTATCTTAAACCAGCATACCTTTTTTTCGCGGCATCTCTCAATGGAAGCTCGTGCTCGGCAGGCATAATAGGGCTCCAATAGGGATTAGCTGGAGCAATAGATACTCTTTTTAGGTTCTTTATGGTTTCGATGGTTTTGTTTTTTACAAAAGGATTCATTTCATAATATTCTTTTAGTTTTTGGTAATTCTTTTCTGTAATCTGTATTGTATCTGGTAAAAACGGATCAGAGCAATTTTTTCCTGGAAAGAAAACAGAATCGTGATTATCTCTGCCTGTGATCATGCTGATTTTCATTTTTGCCCTGTTTTTTTTATAAACATTCATACCCCCCATATAGTCTTTTTCATATTGTTTCTGCAGACTTTTTATAGGTACAACAATTGAGCTTTTTCCTAAAATTCTGGCAATATTTAGAGCGATTGCTGATTTGCCTGTTCCGCAAGCTCCATGTAAAAATATTATTTTATTGCCCTGCTTAACTAACTCTACAATTTCTTTAACAATGTCTTCCTGCGTTTTTCCATTGGAAAATTTTAGGGGATCGAGACTTTTTCCATTTTTGTAAAGGCTCCAAAACTCTCTATCATTGATTCTCTCAGTGGCATCCTCTACTATGATATTTTTTTCATTTTCAGCGGCAAAATATCCTAACCTACTGCTTTTTGATTCATCTACGGCAATTAGATTTCCCAAAGAATCAAATTTCATTCTTCCCATAATTATTTTTATTTCAGCAGTTTAAATTAATTTCTATTTTATCATATTTGTTGAAGAGGGCCCTTTAGATTAGGCAGATTATGTCTTAGTCTCTCTCTATTCCTACTTCTTTTTTAGCACTAAAAATAGCTATTTTGTTCGGAATTTTTCTTTTTATTCCATTATCTAAAGTAGCAATATAGACTCCTTCTAGGCCCCTTTTTATTAATAAATCATCAACCTTTCCTCCCCCAACTGTTGTCTTCTTTATCTCCTTAGAAGAAAGCATCTTTAAAGCAACATTAATTGCTTCCTTTTCTTCATGAGTTATTCTATTATATTTTAAATCTTTCAACTCCTGCAAAACCTCTCTTGGAACAACGACTTTAAATCCTTTTTCCCTCAATTGAGCTAAAAAATCAATTTTCTTGAGAATGCAGGAGATAATAAAATTCGTGTCTAGTAATGCTTCCATAATCATCTAAATTTATTGCAATATATTAATCTTTCTAAACACATTGTAACGTAAGCGGGAGTTATTGTACTGAAAAAAATTATTTTTTCTTTCTGGCTGGTTTATCCCAATAAGCAGATTTACAATTTGGGCATAAAATAGGATATTCTTTTTTTCTTGGTATCCACTCATGATTGCATCTTTCACATTTATATCCCTTAACTTCTATTTTTATTTCTGCCATACCTAAATTAGAGATTTATTCTTTATAAAACTTACTTTTCAAAGCAATTACTATATAGTTACTAATTAACTAACGAAACATTTATAAAGTTTAACTTACTTATATAATTAATAATTAGTTAAGTAAACATAAAGAGGGCGTAAAGCCCTCTAGATTCCAAATCGGCTACCAACCAAAATGAAATCCAAAGATATAATCCAGCAGAAGTATAAAAATGTAATCTGTCCTAAATGTAATTCTAATCAGATTAAAAAAGATGGTAAAAGAAAAACGCAGAACAGAGGAAAAATACAAAGATACAGATGTAATGAATGTAACTTCAGATTTGTTATTGATGATGGTTTTTACAGAATGAGAAATCACGAGAATAAAATAACTTCTGGAATTGACTTATATTACAAAGGTGTTTCATTAAGAAAAGTGCAAGAACATTTCCAAGCTTTTTATCCTCACAATTCAAGCCATATGTCCGTTTATAGGTGGATTGTCAAATATGCTACAATGGTCAGCAACTTAATTGATAATATCCCCATTAAATGCGGAAAAGAAATGCAAAGCGATGAAATGGAATATTACCGAAGAAAAAGCAAAAATCAAAAAGGTAAAGAACAGAATTGGTTTGTTGATACATTTGATGTAGAAACTAAGTTTATGGTAACAGGCGAATACATGAGAAGTAGAACAAATGAGAATTTAATTAAAGTCATGAAAAGAGCAAAGTTTAAAGTTGGTGAACAGGTTGAAATTGTTACAACAGATGGATTAAGAGGTTA
>CAYXLD010000034.1:0-7968 GCA_964465795.1 Candidatus Woesearchaeota archaeon | reverse complement strand
ATTTAGCTTTTTTTATTTTAATTTTTTGAGTTTGGGTTACTCCGGACAATGTCTTGCCATAAAAATGCAGTTTAAAATTTCTTTCTGAAAGCAGTATAAGTTCTCCCTTCTTTATAATTTAATTTTCTAAATAGAAATAATTGTTTTTTATCAGAATATAAATCAATTTTTTTAATTTATTCTTTTTAGCAAAATTTTCAAATTCTTTAACTAAAACGCTTCCAATACCCTGATTTCTAAATTCTGGGATAACTATCAATCCCAATAAGTCTGCCCATTTTTCCTTGATATTGTAAGTTCCAAAACAGACCCCTGCTATTTTATTATCCTGCTCTGCAACTAATAGAACTCCTTTCTTGATTATCCTTTCATAATAATTTTTAGGGAAAGTATCTCCTATTACGTCCATTTCCTCAAAAGAATCAACTATTTTCTTTATTTAATCAATTTCTGTTTTCTTTGCCCATCTTATCATTTGAAGAATTAGTAAATAGAGAATATAAAGATTGTTAAATTATTCCTTCAATAAAAGTATATAAATATCGAAACGTTTTTGTATATTATGAAATATTCATTTTTAGAGCATACTGCAGATATTAAATTTAAGGCATATGGAAAAGTGCTGAATGAGGTTTTTGAAAATTCTGTTTTGGCTGTTGCAGAATATATTTCAAGAGGGAAAAAGATAAAAAACTCCAGAGGCAGAATAATTAATGTCTCTGGCAATGATATTGAGTCTTTATTTTATAATTTCCTTGATGAATTAGTCTACTTATTAGATGCAGAGAATTTTATTGTGGTAAAAGCAAAGGTAACAATCCGCGGCTATAATCTAAAAGCAGAGCTGTTTGGGGACAATGCTTCTAATTATAAAAATCTTGATCATATAAAAGCAGCCACTTATTCAGAAATGTATATCAAAAAAACAAAATTAGGCTGGGAAGCTCAAGCTGTTTTGGATGTATAAAAAGATGACTTCTATAATCTTCAACGCAACAAATCTTTTATACACCTAGACTTTCATTGAATTATGGAAGAGGTTGAGCTAAAGCATTTTATAGAATCCCAGCAATTAACCCCTTCTATAATAAATCTACTTTTTGAAAGGGCTGATAAATTAGAAAAGAGGCATTATAATAATTTGCATGGGAAGATACTGGCGACTCTTTTCTATGAGCCAAGTACTAGAACTAGATTAAGCTTTGAATCTGCGATGATTAGACTCGGAGGACAAGTAATTACAACAGAAAATGCCAAAGAATTTTCATCTGCGGTAAAGGGCGAATCAACAGAGGACACAATAAGAATTATTTCTTCCTATGCTGATTGTATAGTATTAAGACATTATGAAGAAGGTACAGCAAAAAAAAGCAGCAGATATTAGCCCCATTCCTGTTATAAATGCAGACGATGGAAAGGGCCAGCACCCAACTCAAACCTTACTTGATATCTACACTATCTATAAAGAACTTGGAAGAATTAATAATCTCAAAATAGCTTTTGTAGGAGATCTCGCCAATGGAAGAACAGTTAGATCTTTATGTTACTTACTTGGAAAATTCCAAAACATCAATGTAATATTTGTTTCTCCGGATAATATGCGTATCGGCGAAGATATAAAAGAGTATCTAAAAAGGCATAACATATCCTATCATGAAAATGAAAATCTAAATGCTGTTCTTCCTGAGATAGATATTGTTTACATGACAAGAATTCAAAAAGAAAGAATAACACTTGAAAACTATGATAAAGCAAAAGGAAAATATATAATCAATAATTTTAATCTAAATATAATTAAAAAAAGTGCAAGAATATTACACCCTCTTCCGCATGTGGAGGAAATTGACCTTCCAATAGAAGTTGAACAAACTGATCCAAGAATAGCCTATTTTAGACAGGCTAAAAATGGATTATACATAAGAATGGCTCTCCTGAATTTGTTGATAAATGGAAAAAGATTTAATAAGATAGATTAATAAATCTAGTTTCTTTATCTATAACATGAAGATAAAGAAAAAAGCCGAGAATATTTTTGAAATAGAAAAAGAAGGAAAAATGAATGTCTCTGCAATAGTTTTTGCCTCAGATAAGTTGATGGAAAAAATAAAACTGGATAAAACCCTTGAGCAGGCAAAGAATGTTGCCTGCCTTCCTGGAATAGTTAAAAAATCTCTTACAATGCCTGATGCTCACCAAGGATATGGTTTCCCAATCGGGGGGGTAGCGGCTTTTGATATAAAGAAAGGAGTTGTGTCTCCAGGAGGAGTTGGCTATGATATAAATTGCTTAACAGGCGATACACAAATTTTAACTGAATTTGGAAACTCAATAAAAATAGAAGAATTCGAAAAATTAAAATCGGAAATAGAAATTGAACAAAATGGACAAAAAATCAAAAAGGTAATCTTCTCTAATAATCTTCCTACTCTAAATATGCAATCAAAACACTTAGATAATAAAAGTATTAATTTATTTATCTCCAAGGATTCTGAAGAAGTTTATGAAATAACTCTTAACTCTGGTTTAAAGATAAAAGCTACAAAGGATCACCCATTTTTAACTAAAGAAGGAATGAAACCTTTGAATGATCTTCATGAAAATGACGAAGTCGCTATTAATTTATTTGAAGGTATTGAATCTAAAGAGACAATAAATGAAAAAGAAGCAATCCTTGCAAAATTAATTGGTTATATGTTTGGCGATGGAGCTTTTTATTTATCGAAAGATAATTTGTATGCTTCGGCATACGGCACAAAAGAGGACTTAGAAAAGATAAAAGAAGATCTCGAAAGAATAGGAGTAAGCTCAAAGCTTTATGAAAGATCAAGAAAGCATAAAATAATAACTAGATATGGGGAAAAATACTTTGAGACAATAAATTACGAATTGTATATTAATAACAAGCATTTTAAGGAGCTATTATTAAATTTAGGCATGCCTTTAGATAATAAAACAAGACAAGAAATAAAAATTCCTGACTGGATTAAAAAATCTAATAAAATAATAAAAAGACTATTTTTAGCTGGTTTTTTTGGAGCAGAAATGTCTTCGCCAAAAATAAGTTCTAAAACATGCTTCCACTGTCCAACAATCAATCAGAATAAAATAAACCTTCTAAAGCAAAACTGTAGAAACTTTTTGATTGATATAGCTCTACTTTTAGAAGAATTTGATATTAAAAGTTATACTATATCAGAGATGGATGATCATTTCAACCAGCATAATGAAAAAACTTCAAGATTAAGATTAATGATAAAAGGAGAAGATGATATGCTCACATTATGGAAAAAAATTGGATTTGAATATAACAACAAAAGACAAAAATTAGGAAATATCGCTTCGTTGTATATCTTGCTAAAAAGAAAAGAGAATAATCGAAGGAAAGAGTTAGCTAAAGAGATTAAAGGATATAGAAAAAAAGGATTTACCATAAGCGAAGTAAAAAAGTTGTTCATGAACAAAATCAATGAAAGATTTATAGAGAGACATTATTATGAAAATGTAAAACAAAGAATAAATTTAGATTTTATCAGCTTCAATGAATTTAAAGATCAAAAAATAAAAGAAATGAGCGAATTCGGAGCTATTTTTGATAAAATAAAAGAGATGAAAAAGATTTCTGGAATTCATAAAGTTTACGACTTCAACATTCAAGATAATCACAATTTTATTGCAAATGGTTTTATTGTTTCAAATTGCGGCGTCCGCCTCCTCTCAACAAACCTCACAAAATCTGAATTCTTAAAAAAAAGAGAGCTAGTGCTAAATGAATTATACAAAAATATTCCTTCTGGAGTTGGGGAAGGGGGAGAGTTTAGATTGTCAGAAAAAGAAATTGACGAAGTTTTAAAAAATGGCTCATCATGGGCGTTAGAAATGGGATATGCAACTCCAGAAGATATAGAAAAAACAGAAGATTCTGGATGTATACGCGGGGCTGACGCAGGAAAAGTCTCACAAAAAGCAAAGTCTAGAGGAAGAAATCAATTAGGCACATTAGGAGCAGGAAATCACTTTCTCGAAGTTCAAGAAGTTGATACAATTCATGATGAAAAAATTGCAGAAATATTCAATCTAAATAAGGAGAATATAACTATTATGATCCATACAGGGTCTCGTGGTTTAGGTCACCAAACGGCCTCTGATTATATACAAAAGATGGAAAGAGTTTATGGTTTCAAAGATCTTCCAGATAGAGAACTCATATGTGCGCCAATAGAATCAGAATTAGGAAAAGATTACAGGGCTGCAATGGCTGCAGCTGCAAATTTCGCATTTGCAAATAGGCAATTAATAACGCATCAGATAAGAAAATCTTTCAAAAACTATTTTCCAAAAACAAAAATTGAGGTTGTTTATGACATTGCGCATAACATCGCTAAATTTGAAGAATTTGAAATTGATAGAAAAAAACAGACACTTTGCGTGCATAGAAAGGGCGCAACCCGCTCATTCGGCCCAGGAAGAAAAGAAATTCCTGAAGTTTACAGAAAAATTGGCTGTCCTATATTTATTCCCGGCTCTATGGGCACATATTCTTATGTTTTAATTGGTACAAAAAAAGCAGAAGAAATTTCTTTCGCTAGTACAGCCCACGGTGCAGGTCGCGTTCTTTCACGAACTTATGCAAAAAATAACATTGCACCGGAGCATTTAAAGAAACAACTGCAACAACATAACGTGGCGATTAAAGCAGGCTCAATCAAAGGCATGTTGGAAGAAGCCCCTGAAGCCTATAAAGATGTAAACGAAGTTGTTAAAGTTTCGCATGAATTAGGAATAGGAAATTTGATTGCAAGATTAAAGCCTTTAGCTGTTGTGAAGGGATGATTATTCTATATTAAGGCCAAATTGAGAAACAACCTCTTCCAAAACCCTAACCTTTTTTTGTTTTCTTAATTCAATTTCTATAGGCAAGATTTCTTCATATGCTCGAATGACTCTTTGTGCTTGATCAATTCTATCAGAGTCTAAAAGCCATTCTCCTTTCTCCTTATTATAGCTTTCCACATTGTCAATCGATCCCATATTTCTGACTACTGATTGAGAGGTTCTAGAAACTACCGATTGATGAATACTATAACCATTTTTGGCTAAAAAGTCTAAAGAACTTGGAGTGTATTTAGCCAAATGAGTTCCAACAGTATCGACAAAAATTAAATTTCGGTCATATTCATCACCATCCGTAGATTCCCTTTTAAGAGAACTAATTCCTTTATCCATGGCCTTTCTTTTTAGATCAGCGAAATATTCTCGAATCGTTTTTAGTCCTTTTAAGTCTATTTCTCTATATCCCATAAAAATCCCAATAAATATTACTATTTAAATCTTTCTATTGTAACTACTATTTAGATACAAACAGATACATTTAAATAAGCGATATCTTAGCCATTAAACATGGTAGGCCTTGAAGGATTCGATATGAAAGAAACCATTAGATGGTATGAAAAAAATGGAATTCAAATTCTATCTATAGAAAAAAAACCTTTAAGATTTCCAATTGAGAATTCAGAATATATTGAATTATCTCCTGAAGAACTTGGCGGACTTTTAGAATTATTACCTGAAAATGCGAAAGAAAGATCAATTATAAGAAAAATTAAGGGACAACCAATTACTTATTTTAGTAAAAATTCCACTCCTGAAAGACCACAAACAACTACTGATGTGAGCGAAGCACTAAGCTCTACAGCCATTGTTCCTTCTTATATTGATTATACTCCTTGGAGAGAAATGGGGAAACCAACTGGAGATATTTGGCTTTACCAGTTACCTGAAAATATTCCCGAAAGTGTGAGAAAAGTAATTTTGACTGAAGGATTTATACATGAATTAGCACATAGTGTTATTCAACCAGCCTTATATATAGATCAAAATATACAGTTTTCTAATGGGGAAATTATAAACGGTTTAGAATCAATATTGGGATTTACAAAAATGGCTGAAATTTATCCTCCTATTTCTCACTATGCATCCTCTTATAGGGGAAAGGACAATAAATTTGAAAGTGATGATCCAAACTATAATATAAATACAGCAATAAGTGAAGAACTTGCGGAGACTATCGCTGCATATTATATGGGATTCGCATTCTGCAAAGATGATGTACGAGGAAGAGATCCATTTAGAGACAGGCCTAATATTAAACAATGGGTTGAGAATTTTTTAAATGCTAAATTACTAAAATAGGATACTCTTCTAAACTCATAGAGGGCGAAAGCTACACATCATTCTAAAATGAGAATAAGGGCAATTGTACAATTCCTAATAAACAATTGATTAACTGCTGTGTTGTATGATTAATGCAACATAGACTGTTTAATATCTATATTGAATGATTTTAAATGTGCTTTATACTTCCTTAATAAAATTTTACTAAAAATATTTTCTATCTAAAGTAATTTCTCAAATTCTTCTCTGCTCATCTGGAAATCTTTTTAAATGATTTTCAATAACAATCCTGGACCAAGATTTTCTCCAGGATGATTTGGAACAACAGTTGCTCTTCCGTCGGGATGCTTAAAAAATATATGGCTTCCTTGTTGCCTAATAAATTGAAAACCAATTTTTTTAAGAATTTTAGATAATTGAACAGCGCTTAACTGAGGCAATTTAGCCATATTAAACCTCTATTTTCTGTATACCGACAAATCTTTCCTTTATTTCTAATCCTGGTTTTTCACAGCTTAAATATAATGAAATTGCTTCCCTAGTCCTTTTAATAAGCTCATCCATACTTTTAGCTTGAGTATGGCATCCAGGAAGCCCAACTACTTCAGAAATATAATATCCTTCTTCGTCTTTTTCTATAATTACATCAAATTCCATGAATTATATATATTATCTAAGATTAAAAAACTTTCTATTTTCTGGCTTTGTCCGGATTGAATAAATTTCAATTTGCCAAATAAAAAAAGCTTGATTATCTTTCGAATAAGAAATTTTTATTATTCTTCGAATATTATATAAAATAACATTCCATCCAAACTCTCTTTTCTTCATAACGCATTTTTTGCTTCTTAAAAAGTGAATTTGCTTTCTTTTCAAAACAGAATTAACAGTTTCATTTATGCTTCGCATACCCATAAAATTTGGAAGATTTACACATTGTCGTAGATAAAATCCATTTGGTCTATTCTTCTTAGACCCTTTCTTATCCATTTTTTAAGAGGAGCATAAAATGTTATCCCATTTGCACGGGCTATTTCGTGCAAATTCTTTGAATCAAATCCCTTATCTCCCAAACCAACAATGTCTTTGAACTTATTTCTTTTGAATATTCTTTCTGCGCCTTTAACATCGTGCTCTCTAAAAGTCAGAAAGTTAAAATCTAAAATTATTTGTCGTTTCACGTCGACAAATAAATCTGCTTTAGCATAAGGCATATGCGGAATGCTAACTTCCCCAACTCTTTTTTCATAATGTCTGCTTCTTTGCCACGAGTCAAAACCAGTCCCATCAATCGAAGCTAATTCAATCTTCTTTGGTAAAAGCACTTTGCAGATCTTTCTTATTAGTTTCATATTAAACATCTTAACCAATCGTGCAAAGTGCTTTTCTTTGGAACTTTAATTAATCCAAGCCAATGAATCCATTTAGATTCACTTAAATCCTCTTCGATAAAATCTCTTATCGACTTTCCACCTCTATAGAATAAAATTATTATAGATATTCTTTGGTAATTTGTAAAATCTTTATAACCTGTTTTATTGAAATGCAATGGTAAATCAGATTCATGGAAAAGATTAATTAGTTGTTCTTCTAACTTATTGTTATATTTAGGTAGGATAATATTTTGTATCACATCCTACCTAAATTGTTTCACTATAATTATTTTTCAGTTTTATTTTCTAAAACTCCGGACAAAGCCTATTTTCTAA
This sequence comes from Candidatus Woesearchaeota archaeon, assembly GCA_964465795.1. GTDB lineage: Archaea > Nanobdellota > Nanobdellia > Pacearchaeales > GW2011-AR1 > JAUSIK01. The sequence goes on along the minus strand of CAYXLD010000034.1, from coordinate 88 downwards.
ATCCTGTTGCGAGATTGAAACCATTGGCTGTTGTAATAGTATCTTCGCACGAGTGTTTAAACTATAAAATTAATCCATAAAGCTTAAA
>CAYXLD010000033.1:0-8143 GCA_964465795.1 Candidatus Woesearchaeota archaeon | reverse complement strand
TATAGAGATAAAGAAGGTTTACCATCCTCCTCCTTTATAAGTATCGGAGATACTGGAGCTATACGGAAACTTTAAAAAGCACGATTGAGAAATAAAGATATGATAATACCAGTTAGATGTTGGAGCTGCGGGCGCCCAATAGGGCATTTATGGGAAGAATATAAAAAAAGAACAGAATCAGGAGAAGATTCTGGCAAAGTTCTAGATGAATTAGGTTTGGAAAGATATTGCTGCAGAGGAACATTATTGGGACATGCCGATATGCTCCCTGAAATAACGAAATTTAAAAAATCTTAAATTTGTTTCTTTTAATTATATAAATCTATTTAAACTACTGATTTCTTTTTTTATATGAATAATTATTTAGCTACATACAAAGTTAGTGCTATGGAATATAGTTTCGGTGGTTCAAAACCTTATGAAGATATTAAGCAATATGAATTCAAAGCAGAAGACGAATCTAATGCAAGAAAGATTGCTAGGATTCAGGGGGAAATAATAAGAAGCGAATTGCTTATAGCAACTGTAAGTTTAGAATAATTATTAGAAGTTAAAAACATAAAGATTAATTAATTTTAAATTTGTTCCTAAAATTACAAAATTCGCAGATTACTGATTTATGTGCTCTTGATATTCTGATTTTTCCTTTTAATTGCGATAGACATCTTTTGCAAAATTTTTTTCTATATGCCTCTAACTTTATAGTATACTTCATTGCAATTCTCTTTATTTTTTTCATTTCTTCTTTAGAGAAATATTCTTTTTCAAAGAAGTTTTTTATTTTTTCTTGTACTTGTGATTTTGATAGGGAAGATTTCATTAAATATTAAAATAGAGCAAAGCTTAAATACCTTAATATAAATATAAAAACGAAGACGGCCATAGTAATGAGGAAATACCTGTTCCCATTCCGAACACAGAAGTCAAGCTCACTACGTCTGCTGCGTTAGTCTCCGACAAGAGGCGAAGCACGGATGCTGTCTTCTTCATATTTTTATCTAGAACATGCTTACACAATCTTTAAAATAGTTCTATATTACTAGAAAACAAGCAAGAGGAAATGGATAAAGAAAAACTTATTGATGCTGTAAAGAATTTTTATGGAAAAAAGGTGGCTGTCTTAGGCGATGCAGTTCTTGATAAATATGTTTATGGAAGGGTGGAAAGAGTTAATCCTGAGAACCCTGGGGCCCCATTATTGAAGATAGAGAGAAAGGAGTTTAGGCTAGGATGTGCTGCTAATGTCGCACTTAATGTTCTATCTCTTAAAGCTAAGGCTTCTTTAGGATGCACCATAGGAGAAGACAAAGAAGGAGAATTATTTGAGAATCTGTGCAAAAAAAATGGACTGGAATTATTTTATGTTCAAGAAGGAGAAACCATAGTTAAAGAAAGGTCTATAGAATCTGAATTTAACCAATATCTTTTGAGAGCAGACGATGGCGAATTTAATCTAAAAGCTATTAACGAAGATTCCGAGAATGTCCTACTTAGTTTTCTACTTAAAAAGAACCTTGATGCCATAATTCTATCAGATTATAATAAATATTTATTTAGAAAGAACTTTGCCAGGAAAATAATTTCTTTTGCTCTGAAAAATAATATCTCCGTTATTGCAGATCCAAAACCAGTTAATGCGCTGTCTTTTCATTCATCAACTTTAATATGCCCTAATTTGAAAGAAGCTAGAGAAATAGCCAAATCTAATTCTGAAGAACCAAAGTATCTTGCAAGAAGACTAAAAGAAATAGTTAAAAGTAAATATATATTAGTTACTTGTGGGAAAAACGGAATGGTTTGCTATGATGGCAAGGACTTTATAGAAATACCTACAAAAGTTAGAGAAGTTGTAGATGTAACAGGAGCAGGCGATACAGTTTGCGCTGTAGTGACTTTGGGATTATCTTCTGGGTTGAATTTGATTGATGCTGCACATCTGGCAAACTATGCGGCAGGCATTGTTGTGGAAAAGCAAGGCACTTCGACTGTTTCTAAAGAAGAACTTATTGATAGAATAAAGTCTGACTGAAGCTAAAGACGAGCTTTAGGGTATTTTAATAAAATTATTTAAAAAGGTTTAAATAACATCTGCTTAACATAATTATCATGATAGCGAGAAAAAAATTACTGGTAATATCTTTAGCCCATTTACTTAGTGGATGCTCTGACTCTGAAACTGAAAAGATTGATAAAGATGCTCCAGTTGTAAAAATAGAATCTCATGAAGATTATAAAGAAGTGAAAGTAGTTGGGAGAAGTTACTCCCTGGATTTAAGATAAACCAAAACATAGATGTTTCCAGCGGCATTCCTTTATTAGAAGAGGGAACCCATAGTCATGATATTCCTATAAAAATTTCTCAGCCAGATAGATATTTTTTGCATGTAGAAATAGATAATAGGATCTATGTAAAAGAAGTAAATAAAGGTATTTTCAGAGATGCAAAAAATAATGATCTTATTATAGCCCATTATGTGGAAAAAACAAAGCATACTTATAAGTCTAAATCTGCAGAACTTGAAAAGATAAGCGAAGAGTTTAATGACCTTGAGATATTGGCTATTGAATTAAAGAAGTAAGATAAATTATTAATATTTTAATAAAGACAAGCTTTAAAATATGCCCTATTCTTTAATTTTATAAGCGGGGATGCCGGAGTGGTCAAACGGGATGCGCTCAAGACGCATTGGCTCAGTGCCTACGAAGGTTCGAATCCTTCTTCCCGCATTGGCTCCGTAACTCAGCCTGGATTAGAGTGCCAGGGTCCTAACCTGGAAGTCGAGGGTTCAAATCCTTCCGGAGCCGTAAAATTTATAATCTATTAAAAAAGCTTTAAATATATGTTTACCTATTTTTGAAGTGAGAATCATGAAAAAATATATTGCGCTGGTTTTTATGGTTGCTGGACTTTCTAGTAGATTTGGAGGAAAGATAAAACAGTTTGCAAGAGTCGGGCCTGAAGGCGAGGCGTTGCTTGAATATTCTATTAAACAAGCATTGCCTGCTGGTTTCAATAAAATAATATTGATAGTTGGAGATAAAACTGAGAAACCGATGAAAGATTTCTTTGGAGATAGTTTCATGGGTGTTAAAGTTCAATATGCATTACAGGAATATAACTCAAAAGATAGAGATAGGCCCTGGGGAACTGCTGATGCTTTATGCTCTGCGAAGCAGGCGATAGATTGCCCTTTTGTTGTTTGTAATGGCGACGATCTTTATGGAGAATCTGCATTTAAAATTCTTACAAAGCATTTATCAAATCATAAAGAAGAAGCAACTCTTGGATATAGATTAATTGATGTACTTCCTGATCAAGGAAGTACAAACAGAGGAATTTTTACAATTGAAAATGGATTCGTCTCAGAGATAAATGAGATTATTGGTATTGTGAAATCTAATCTTAGTGCAAGCTGTGTAAGAGAGAATTATTTATGCAGCATGAATATATTTGCCCTGCATCCCCATAGTATTGGATTATTAGATATTGCTGTAAAAAAATTTAAGGAGGAACATAAGGGTGATAGAAAAATAGAATGCTATCTCCCTGTTGAATTATCTAATCTAATTAAATCTAGAAATATTATGATGAGAGTATATAATGCAAAAGATAAATGGATAGGTATTACAAATCCGGATGATGAGGCGCTTGTTATGAAGAAATTGGCAAAATGAAATAAACTATTTTTTATTTAAATTTTTTTGCAGCCTCTTCTTTTTCCAACCGCGTCTAAGCATTTTACCTAAAGTCAATCTTTTTATTTTCATATGTCTGCTCATAAATAACTTATATATTTTAGGTATTTAAACCATTGTAGAATACGCCCGGACCCGGAATCGAACCGGGATATCCGTGAGGAAATCGGTTTGCTTGTAATTTGTTAACTCAAGACCGACGCAGTACCATTGTGCCATCCGGGCATGGTTAAAGTTATATTTGTTGGCTTATAAAGTTTTAGAATTTGTTTTTTTAGATTACTATTTTATCAGATACTAACGAAATAAGATATAAAAAAAACTTTATATTAGATACACTAACATACTCTCTAATAAAAGGAATATCCTTAATTGGATAATCTTCACTATATTAATTTTCTTGCTCCATTCCTGCAGAACCAATAATATTAATCTGTTCTTCTAAGTAGCATTTAAATGAGTCTAGCTTCTGCTCCAGTCTTTCTTTGTAAATTGCAAATTCTAATTTGTTTTCTTTATTATCTTCCTTGGAATTTTCTTCGTCTATCATAATATCCTTATCGATAAGATGTTTATAATGTCTTCTATAATTAAATAAAAAAACATAATATATCTAAAACAAAAAAATATAAAAAGATATTCCTTGTGGTTTTATATAAAAAAGAGGTAAAAATGGAAATTTGTGCTTTAGCTTCAGGATCATCTGGAAATTGCTTTTATGCAGGCAATGGAAAAGAAGGGGTGTTAATAGACGCTGGAATAAGTGCAAAACAGATTTGTGAAAGATTATTGGCTAGAGGAGTAAAGCCTGAATGCATTAGGGCTATATTTATTACGCACGAACATATTGATCATGTTCGAGGGGTTGATGTTTTTTCACGAAAATTTCATATTCCTATTTTTATTACACAGAAAACTTTGAAAAATTGTTTTTTGTGCTCTAATGACGAACTAATAAAAACAATTAAGAACAATCAAGTTATAAAGATTGCAAAAATGAAAATAGAGGCTTTTTCTAAATCCCACCATGCGGCTGATCCTGTATCATATAATATTTATCATAAAAAGAAAGTTAGTGTAATTACTGATGCTGGATATGGGTATAAAAATGTAAGAAAACATATTTCTGACTCTGACTTTTTAATTATGGAGACCAATCATGATGAGAATATGCTCGAAAATGGGCCTTATCCCTATTATTTGAAAGAATTAATAAAGAGTGATATGGGGCATTTATCAAATAGACAGGCGGCTTTATGCGTTTTGGAACATTCTTCAGAAAAATTGAAGAATATTATACTTGCGCATTTAAGCAAAACAAATAATGCGCCCTCAATTGCTTTTGATACTTTTAACTCTATTTTAAAAGAGAGAAAAGATATTTCTCCTTTAATTGAGGTTTCTATAAGAGAAGAACCTACTAAATTATTTAAAATTTAAAAATGAAAAAAGAAATTGTATATTTTGGAGCGGGATGTTTTTGGGGAGTTGAACTCTTATTTTCTAAACTGGCAGGAGTTATTTCTGCTAAATCTGGATATATGGGCGGAGATGAGGAAAAATACCCTAGCCCTACTTACGAGCAAGTTTGCAGTGATGAAACAGGATATGCTGAAGTTGTCGAAATAAGATACGACTCAGGTAAGATTAAATATGAGGATTTGGTTAAGGTATTCTTTGAAAATCATAATCCAACCACATTAAATAGACAAGGTCCTGATTATGGAAGCCAATATAGATCAGTTATTTTTTACTATGATGATGACCAGAAGGAAATAGCAGAGAAAATTAAAAAAGAATATCAGAATATGATCGGAAAAGAAAAAATTATTGTTACTCAAATTGTTAAGGCCTCTACATTTTATGCTGCTGAAGAATATCATCAGAAATATTTGGAGAAAAGAGGCATTAAAAGCTGCCATATATAAAAACTTCTATATTTAGAATTTCGGCATTCTAACAATTCTGGGAAAAATTCCTAATTCTTTAAGTGAGCCGGCAAGCCAGTCTTCTTTAGCCCATTGATCATATCCTAAAGCTATGATGTCGGGCTTAAGTGATGCAATTGCTAATACTGGATTAAATTGCTTATCGCTCCCAAGAATAGCTTCATCAACAAAATTTAGGCCCATAATATTTTTTAAGCGTACCGTCTCATTATTTATCGGCTTCTTTCCTTTTATTTTCTCTGAATTTATATCTCTAGCAACTAATACGATTAATTCTGAATTATCTGCAAGTGCTTTGGAACTTCTAAGATATTTAATATGCCCTTTGTGGATTTTATCAAATGTCCCAGCGCATACGATTCTTATTGCCATATTTTAATCCCAAATTAGGAAGAAGATAATTTAACCGAATAGAGCGCTTAATCCTGCCGCTGATTCAGAGGGCTTTTCTTCTTTCTTTTCTTCTTTCTTTTCTGCTGATGCGCCTGAGGCAGGCGGTGTTGCTGCAATTGCGCTTGCATTTGCCAGTTCTGCAGCAATATCTAGGCCCTGCAAACTTGCAACTAGCACCTTGACTTTTGCTTCATCAACTTCCACGCCTGTTGCAGCTATGACTTTCTTCAAATGTACTTCGTTTACAGATTGTCCTAGTTTATGCAGCAGTAAAGCTCCATAAATGTATTCCATTATTGCATTTCCTCCTTATTGCTTTGATTCTTACTAGAGGATAAAAGGCCTGAAAAATAAATAATATTGTCTAGGTTTGATCTTGTTTCTTCTAACTTGCTTTCATTATAGATTGATGGCAAAATCTTGTATTCTGATAAAAATCTTTTATATTCTTCATAATAACATAAATATAAATCATCTAAAGACTTGCCTAAAATATCTGCTAGGTTGTGCGGAGTCATTTTATTTCGCCTCCATTTGCTGGTTAGAATAATTTCTGTTGAATATATCCTCAATTGTTTTTTCTTCTGCGGAAGCTTTTGCAATAATATTGGAAATTGTTTCTTTGCAAATATATCCCACTTTTATTGCTAGTCCTAAAGCTTTTATGGCTGATGACTTTAATTCCTCTAATGTTCCTTTTTTGTCAACTTTAATATTCGAGTATACTTTGTCTGATTCAGAATCATAGGCGGCAAGCGGGGAAAACCCGACTTTCATAGGCATTATGTTAAGTTTGCTTAAAACTGCTGCGACATTATTCTTTATTTTCTCTCCTTTTTTTGCTACCATAGCTCCCTGTTTAATTGCGAGTTTTCCTCCTTCTACAGATACTTTCAGCCCTACTGATGATAATTCTGAAATTGCCGGCCCGGGAATAAGATCTGTCGGTCCTGGCTCTATTGATATATCTTCAATGGCAATTTCTCCAGCTTTAGCTTTAGTTGGAGATTGATTATCAGATAAAAGTGCAGATAATTCAAATACATTTAAATTTGAGAAGAATAATGCTATATCTGCTTTAATGTAATCTTTTAAATTCTGCAATGCTCCTTTTTCAGTAGAAGCTATTGACCTCAATATAACTGATTTTTTAGCTACTATAATATCAGCTTTTCCTCTTAAATTCTTCTTGATACTATGAAATTGCGAACTGGGAAGATTAGCTATGGATGCTATTAAAAGTGTTTTGCTGTTCTTCATTTTTTTAGAGATTTCTGCCACAAGTTGCTTTTTCTCTTCTAAGCTTTTGGAAATTATCTCTCCCATCTAAATGCTCTCCAGTTTCAACGGCTTTGTCATTGTAAGCTTAACCATAACATTTTTAATATTTTCCTTTTTCTTGGGAAGAGCATTGACTATTCCGTTATAGATAATTTTCAGATTCTCAGATATCTGATCTTTAGGCATTTTTTCGTTTCCAACGCTAATTTTAACACTGGCTTCTTTTATCCTGATCTTTACAGCTTTTGATATCTTGTTTAATTCTTTTATAATTGTTTCCTGGCTTTCTTGCTGAATTATTCCTAATTGCGGAGAAGGCATTTTTCCTGCTGGGCCCAATATCTTCCCAAAAGCGGTCGCAACAGCAGGCATTAAACTAGCTGAAGCAATAAAAAAATCGTATCTCTTAACTAAATTCTTTAAAGCTTTTTTATCTTTGTATTTTTGAAATTCTATTTTGGGTATAGTATTAACTAGATCTGATTTATTATCTAGAAAACCACATACTTTTTTATCTTTAAATTTATGAGGTACATTTACTATTGTACTAATATTATCTTTTCTTAAATCCAGTCCTTTTAAATTTATAATTAAGTCTATACTTTGGGCGAATTTTCGCTTTTTTTCTTTATATAATTCTTCAAGTGCTTTTTCTATTTCCATTTTTATCTCCTACATTATGATCTGCCTCCCTAGAAAACTATGGGGCAAATATGTAGTTTAACGATATTAAAATATTATTTAACTGCTTTTTAAAGATTTCGCTTAATACAGTATCTCCGATACTTATAAAGGAGGAGGATGGTAAACCTTCTTTATCTCTA
>CAYXLD010000032.1:0-8371 GCA_964465795.1 Candidatus Woesearchaeota archaeon | reverse complement strand
GGGCATGAATGGATAACAAGAAGCGAAGATGCCCCTGTCGTATGCCCTAAATGTAAAAGTCCTTATTGGGATAAACCGCTAAATAATAACAGAGGCAAATAACATGGAATTTGAAAATCAAATAATAAATGGGAATGTATTAGATGTAATGAAAAAAATTCCTTCTAATAGTATTCATTTAGCCTTGACTTCTCCACCCTATAATGTTGGTAAAAATTACGACAACCATAATGATAAAATGGATTATCAAGAATATCTTAATTGGTTAAATGAAGTCTGGAAAGAAACTTAAAGAATTTTAGTCCCGGGTGGTAGATTTGCCTTGAATATAGCTCCAACCGGCATAAAAGATTTTGTTCCCATACATCATGATTTTACATATCAGTTAAGAAAATTAGGTATGAAATTTAGAACAGAAATTATTTGGTATAAGCAGACGATGCTTAAAAGAACTGCTTGGGGCAGTTTCAAAAGTCCAGCAAATCCCCATATTGTTCCATCATGGGAATATGTTTTAGTCTTTACTAAAAATGGAGATAAACTATTTGGAAATCCTAAAAATGCAGACATCACAGCAGAAGAATTTAAAGAATTTTCAGATGGGTTCTGGCAAATCCAACCAGAAAGACAAAGAAATGGTCATCCAGCTCCATTCCCGGAAGATTTAATTTACAGACTAATAAAATTCTACTCATATAAAGGAAATGTTGTTTTAGACATGTTCGGTGGGACTGGAACAGTCGCAGTAGTTTCTCATAAAACTGGAAGAAAATTTATTCATATTGATATATCTAAAGAGTATTGTAAAACTGCTAAAGACAGATTAGAGAAGATTAAAGGCGAGGTGTCTCAACAAAAAATTAACCAATAAGCATCTTCTTTAGGTCTGATGGTAACTCATCTAATTTCCTTATTTTCCCACCATAAGAACTATTATTATGTTTAATATAAACTCCATCTAAATATTTCTCTGCTAGTGCTCTATCTTTCGTTGGTTTTTCTTGAGTTCCCCATTCCGATTACCATTGTTTTTTGGATTGACGACCTTTATCAGGTGTAGCGAAGACAACTACAATCTTTGGTATCATTTGTTTCCAAACAACAGCATAAAACAAAGTTTCTGAAAATCTACCATGCAAACTAGTCTTGCAACTAATAACTGCAAGAGGGATGTGGGGTTTTTCTGTATGGACGACAACTAAATCAACATCTCCCTCTACTTTTCCATCTTTTACTGGAATGGCTAAATTATTCCATAATTATTTCGTGTATTCCCTCCCTCTAATTACTTTTAATGAAATATTATTTTTAGAAAAATAATTATTAACAAAATCCATTACTACAATTTCCCAATTTTTACCGCTAGTGGAAACATAACTTTGTCTGTCTTCAATTCCGCTATACTCTTTATCCATAATAAAACTATAAATTTAACTAACTTAAAAAGTTATCTAAAACACCCGTAGATGCAACAATGCATGTTAAAGGAAGCATTTATATATTATATTATAATATATTATAATATGGAGACAGTAATAAAAAAAGCACGAGAAGTAGGAACTTCAGCCGGGGTCTTACTGCCTAGAAAATGGCTGAATAAACAGGTAGTTGTAACTCTTTTTTCTCCTTCAAAAGAGGAGATTGCTAAAGAAATTATTGATATTTTGATTAAAAAGGAATTAAATGAAGGAGTAAGAGGAATCTATCTCTTTGGAAGCTACGCAAGAGAAGATTATGATTTTGGAAGTGATATAGATATTCTAGTTATAACTGATAAAATAAATAAACTTGTTAATTACAAAAATTATGAAATTCTTCTTGTTTCTGAGAAAAATTTTTCAAAAAATTTGAGGAATAGCCTATATTTTTTTAGTATATTGAATGAAGCCAAAGTAATAATTAATAATGAATTGATTGCAAAATATTATAAGAATAAAAATAGATTCAATGCTAAAAAAATATTGAAAGAAATTAAGAGGATGGTCAAGATAAATAAAAATATGGTAGAAATATTAGAACAAAATAATAGGAATATTCCTGACGGCATAATTTATTCTATTATTTTAAGATTTAGAGAATTATATCTAATAAAAATCTGTCTATCCAATAAAATTTATTTTAAGAAGGATTTCTTAAAAATAATTGGCGAAAAAGCTTATTCAGCGTATATAAGAATAAAAAGGGAAGAAAAAGAAATGGATAACGTTTTACCTAATGAAATAAAAAATTCTTTAGATTTATCTGAAAAATGGCTAAAAGAATTAAAAGATTAGAAAAGGGCGTTGAAAGCCTGAAAAAGGAAATAGAAGAGCATTTTTTTAAGATAGAAAAAGATATTCAAGAGGAAAATATGGAAAGAGGGAGATATCATATCAAAGAAATAGATAAGAGCTTGCTTAAAGCATTGGAGATTAAGCTAGAAATTTTGGGAATTGAAGATGAGTCTGTTAAAATTTACAAAGAAAAAATTAATGAACTGAAGAAAAGATTGGAGCTACTATTTTAAGCTGCCTTTTTTTGCTTATCAGCAGGAGAGACTTTTGATTTTATTTTATCCTCTAATTTTAATTTTTCAATTAATTCTTTATAGCGGTTTCTTATTGTTACTTCTGTGATGCCTGCTACATCTGCCACTTCTCTTTGAGTGCGTTTTTCATCGTTTAGAAGAGAGGCCACATAAAGCGATGCGGCAGCAATTCCAGCCGGACCCCTGCCTGAAGTTAGCTCTACTACATCGGCTTTTTTTAGAATTTTTAAAGCATCGTTCTGGCTTTTTGGCGTTAAATGCAAGATGGATGCAAATCTTGAGATATAATCTTTTGGAGAGCTTGGAGTAACTTTAATTTTTAATTTTCTAACTATGAACCTATAAGTTCTGCCTATTTCTTTTCTTTCAACATCAGAAGCGCCTGCTATTTCATCTAATGTTCTCGGGATATTGTATGATCGGCAGGCAGCATATATACAGGCAGCTATTACCGATTCCATTGATCTTCCACGAACAAGGCCTCTTTGTAAAACATAATTGTAAATACGGGATGCTTCGTCTCTTATTACTGAAGGAAGGCTGAGAAATGATGCAACTCTTCTTAATTCGGCCATTGCTAATCTTAGATTCCTTTCAATGGATGTTGAAACTCTTTCCTGCCATTTTTTTAATCTAAGAAATTTCCTGGTTTGCCCTGCCTCTAATTTATAAATGTCTGAAATTTCACCAACATTTGTAGTCAGTCCTTTATCGTATTTTTGCATTGATATAGGTGCTCCGCCTCTGCCTTTCTTTTCTGATTTGTCAAACTGGCCCCCGGCATCCTGACCTGTATCGACCATTTTTTCTTCGATAATGAGACCACATTCATTACATATGATCTCGCCATGTTGATCATCATACGTGAGATTAACACTTTCACATTCTGGGCATCTTTTTACGTAACTCATAGAATATATTTCTGCAAAGATTTAAAAGATTTACTGTTTTTATGGTATATAAAGGTTTCGCTGTCTGTGATAATTTTCGACGATAAATAATTAGATGTCAAGCAATCTTGCATTAATCATTCCCTCTTTACTAGGGCGATTGGTTATTCTTGCTTTTCCCAAGCCTGTTTCTATAATTGCACTTTTTATCAGGCGATTTTGTCTTGCTAAAAAACGATTTTGAGGAGTTTCGATTACATTTTTTATTTCTGTTTTTTGTAGTTTTCCATTTGCAAAAATATTTGCAACATTTGTTTTTAAGAGAATAGTCTTTATTTTTCCTCCACGTATTTTTATCTTCTTTTTTTTAGTCTGGCCTAAAGTTACTGTTTTTTCCTGACCTTGTTTTTCATAATGCTTTTTCTTTCTATTAGCGTGATATTTTCCCCCGCTTATTTTTCTACCGTGATTCATAATCTTATTGAAAAAACCTCCTTTAAATAGTTTTTTATCAATAATTTTTTAGTACTTGTATACAAACGTAAAGTTTAAATATGGTTGTGATGAAAGGCAGTTATGGTAAATGGAATTGAAAGGCCTTTAGATCTTTTGAATCAATCAAAAGGAAAGGACGTACTAATACAATTAAAAGGCAACCAGCAATTTGTCGGAACATTAATGGCATTCGATATGCATATTAATATTGCTTTGGATAATGCAAAGGAAGTTGTAGATGGAGAGGTAAAGAAAAATATAGGGCTGACTTTTTTGAGAGGAGATACAATCATTTATATTTCACCGGCTTCTACATCTTCAAGATAAATTAGATTTTATATTATTAATGAATCAAAGTCTTTTGCTAGTGTTGTATTCTTGAAAGTTTTTTTAGCTTCTTTTTCTATAATTTGAGAGTTATTTTCATATCGCTGTGAAATATGGGTTAATATAAGGTGTTTTACTCCTGCTTTTTTTGCAATTGACGCCGCATCATTCGATGTTAAATGCTTGAATTTTTCTGCCTGATCTTTCTCGTTAGCTGCAAATGAAGACTCAATTATTAAAACGTCCGCGTTTCTGGCAAGATTAGCAGCATTATTATTTATTTTAGTATCAAGAATAACTGTAATCTTTTTTCCTTTTTCTTTAAAAGTTACATCGGATGATTTTATTCTTTTATTATCAAAAACTATAGATTTCCCTGATTGAAGATCTTTTAGCAAGGGGGAATTAGGGAGCTTGAATCTCTTTAATTTATTTTTATCCAGTCTAATTTTATCTTTGACTATAAAAGAATATGCATTGCAACGAGCAGTGTGGTCCATGGTTTTTGTTTCAATACAAAATTCCCGATTATTAATGAAAGTTTCATTTTCCACCTCATTAATTTCTATAAATAATTTTATTTTAAATAATTTTATGAGTAATTGAAAATATTTATTTATTCCTTTCGGACCATAAATTTTCAATTTTTTATGATAGTTGAGCATAGCTAGAGTCTGCAGAAGGCCGGGGAGCCCAAATATATGATCTCCATGGGTATGAGTAATCAAAATTGAGGTGATTTTTGTTGGAGATATTCCTGCGATTTTGAATTGTCTTTGGGTGCCTTCTCCACAATCTATAAGGATGTTTTCATTTTTATATACTAAAAATATTGCAGAATGATTTCGCATTTTAGTAGGCATTGAATCTGATGTACCTAAAAATTTTAAATTTATTTTTTCCATTTTTTTAATAAGAATAGAGTGTTTAAATAGTATTTGTTTAAGTAGTAACTTGGCAAAGAAAAGTTTAAATAGGGATTTTAGATAATTGATTTATGGATAAATGGAGTGAACTACTTGTTGGTATGATCTTGATTATTATACCGATAGCGGTTGCGTTTTATTCAGGACCCGGAGGCCCTTGGATAGCGGCTGGAATATCTTTTAATTTCTGGCATGCTGCATGGGAGTTTCTTAAAGGAGGAATTTTCTGGTTTGTTGTTATGGTTGGAGTTTTATTTGTTCTTTTAGGTATTAGTGATTTGAAGGGTTAAATTAAATATGCAAAAAGATTACCTCAAGATATTTTAAGAAGAATTAGAAAGCAGGGATTAATATACTGAAGTGCTTGAGTTAGGGATGTAGAAGATGGATCTTTATCAACTCCAATGTATCTTATTTCCAAGAGGCCTGGATTTTTCAGTAGTTTGTTAAATAAAGTTACAGGAACTATTGGTGAAGTTATTTCTATATTTCCATCCGATAATAATTATCACGTTAGTTGTCCTCTGAGGATTAAAGTTATGGACAAAAAATATACTCGCAATTTAGAGAAATTTTCTAAAGCTTATGGGGCTAAAACTAATAGTGATGTTGAATTAATAATTGATGAAAGGAGAATGTCTACAAGATTTTTGGAATAATTAATTACAGGCGAGTATTAAATTAGATCTGCAATAATTAATATAAACTATATCTAATTTTTAATTGAATGGCTCAATGCAGAATATGCGGGGAATATGAATGTAAGAAACATACTATGTTTCTTGGAAAAGTTAGAAAGATAAGAGAGTTTAGCGGAAGTAGTCCTCCTGAAGTATTTGTTGGGCGCTGGGGCTATCCTAATGTTAATGTAGGGATTTTATCTCCAGAAGAACACGGCAATACAAAAATTATGTCAAGTGCAGAAGAGTGGCATTCTAAAAAACTTGGGATTAGGGATGTTATAAATTTAAGAAATAAATTAATTTATGGAAGAGTACAAAACAATGTAAAGAATGCTCTGAATAATGGCAATTTTATTAATGTTTTGCAGGAAGTCGCAATGACTTCTAAATCTATTGCTAGTGAATTTGTTTTAAAAAAACCTATTTCTAGAAATTATGAGAAAGAAAATAGCGCTTCATTGATTGCTAATGCTGCCTCTGTTGAAAGTGTGAAATTGCAAGAAAACCCTAAGATAGAAAAGAAAGTAGATTATATAGTCAATGATTCTGATATAAGATCTAAAGATGCTTTGCTTGAATTGGAAAAAGGAAGAATTGATACTTCAAGCATTATTAAATTGTTGAGTGCAGGATTATTAGGGTTGAGAAAGAATAGGAAACTGGTGCCAACTAGATGGTCCATTACAGCAGTTGATGATACATTATCCAACGAAAAAATTGATAAAATAAAATATTATCCGCATATTTCTGAATATATGGTTTTTCATGATGAATATATTGGCAATCATTATGAGATTTTGTTAATGCCTAGATATTGGAGTTTTGAGGTTGTTGAGATTTCTTTGAAAAGTTCTGGAGTTTGGAGAGATTCTGAGACAATTTTTAAAAGGAAGAAATATGCAGAGTCTGTAACTGGGGCTTATTATGCTAATAGACTGGCGGTTACAGAGTATTTGGAAAGAATTGGAAAACAAGCCAGTGTTTTTATTTTTAGAGAGGTTAGACCGGAATACTATGCGCCTTTGGGAGTGGGAATTTTAAGGGAAACTACAAGAAGTGCTATGAGAAGCGGCGGAAAGAGGTTTGGAAGTTTGAAAGAAGCACTGGAGGATATACAAACTAGATTAAGAATCCCTATTGAAAGATATTTGCGTGAAAGTTTTTTGATGAAAGAAATGCAGCAGAAGAGCTTGAGTGATTTTTAGATTATTCATCCCAACATTCTTCATCAGATTCTTTTAGAATTTCTTCTATAGGTCTGCTAAACTTAAATTTTCCGAAGGTTTCTTTTAGAGGATTTTCTTCTTCTTCCATAGTTATGATAAGAGTAGAATATGTTTAAACTTTTCTACTATGCAAATCTTTAAATATAATTAGTTGTAAAGAATAGAAAATGGAAAAAAGAGTTTATCTTGCAGGGCCTGTTGTTGGATTGAATTATGAACAATGTAATAATTGGAGAGAGTATGCAAAAAACGAATTAAGTAAATATCAAATTATAGGTGTTTCTCCAATAAGATTTAAAGAGCATTTAAGAGATAGAGGAATTATTTTAGATTCTGATGATAGTATCTTAGAATGTGACAGAGGAATTACTTTAAGAGCTAGATTTGATGTTATGGAATGTAATGTTTTTTTGGCAAATTTACTAGGGGCAAAAGAAGTTTCTAAAGGAACCATGATAGAATATGGATGGGCAGACTCCCTTAGAAAGCCAATTATTACGATTATAGAAAAAGAAGGGAATCCGCATGAACATCCTATTCTGCGAGAGTTGACAAGATTTAGAGTAGAAAGTTTAGAAGAAGGGTTGGAAGTTGCTAGAAAAATACTAAGTTACTAGAAATTATTCATTTCTTTTTACAGCTTCTCTAACATTTTTATTTAATTGATTCATTGATTCTTCTAATTGCTGCTTGTTTTTTGTGCCAGTACAGACTAGTTTTCCGTTTGAAAATAATAGAAATGTAGCAGTTGGATCTACTAATTTATAAACTAAGCCAGGAAACTGCTCTGGTTCATACTCTGTATTTTCTAATTGCAATGCAAGAACGTTTAGATTTAAATTTAAATCTATACTACCTGATGCGACTATATTCTGCACAGTAATCTTTGGTTTATCTGTAATCCTAACACCAATTTTAGCAATTTGTTTAATTACCTGTTCAATTACTTCTTTAACTTGGGATATACTTTTTGTTCCAGTACATACTAGATTTCCTGATGAGAAAACTAGAACTGCTGATTTTGGTTTTTTTATTCTTAAAACCAAGCCAGGGAATTGTTCTGGATTATATTCTGTATTACTTTGCACTCTTGCAAGTTTTGTTAATGAAACTGGTTTGCCCAGAGATGTTGTAGCAACAATATTCTGAACTTTAAGATCTGAATAGGCCGACATTTTTATTTAAATAGTATCTAAGTATCTAAGAATTGAGATGGTTTATAAAGCTTTCCTTATCTACAGTCTGTGGTATCCGATTATTATTTCCTAACGATAAATTAATCCTCTTTGTCATATTT
>CAYXLD010000031.1:0-8551 GCA_964465795.1 Candidatus Woesearchaeota archaeon | reverse complement strand
AAAAAGAAAAAAGTATAAGAGGAATTTTCTGCTCTAAAATAAAGCTCAGAAATATAGGGATTTCATTTTGGGACTTGTGATGTTCGGAATCTGAAAGATCTTCATGAGCTGAAACAATAAAAGTAAGAAGTAATAATACAGTTATGATAAAAAGACTTGCTTTCAAGAAATAAAGAATGAATATTTTGTTTAAAAATATTATTATGTCTAGAATTTTTGAAGAAAACCGCGCACTTTAGTGCTGGATAAATTCTCGAGCATCCAAACTTCAAGAATCCTCCAGAATCTATTCTTGATGGCACTCAAAGTTCATAGAACTTTGATGAATTCAAACAAGCTGCGGACTAAAGTCCGCAGAAAAACACAAGGATTTTTTGATGATAGATTTAATAAGTTTTCATTATTGATAAAATAATGAGAATAAGAACAAAAAGAGAGATATTTGCTGTTATTCTTATTCTGTTTTTTATATTATGGTCTATTCTAATTTATAATTATTCTCCAGAGCAGATTACTGAAATAATCGGAGTTGAAAATGGATATCTTCTCGCGTTTATTCTCGCGTTTATTGGAGGGACTTCAATATTATTCCCAATTCCCTATTATTTATTTGTATTTACTTTTGGTGCAGGAGGATTAAACCCTTTCGTACTAGGGCTGAGTGCAGGAATTGGTGTTATGCTTGGAGATTCAACATCTTACTTTCTAGGATATCATGGCAGCAGTATTCTTCCAACCAGATTAGTCAGCTTATTTAGTAAAATTACACAATGGTTAACTAAAAAGTCCTATAAATTAATATTTATAATATTTTTAATTTACGGATCAGTAACACCTATTCCAAACGATTTAATTACTGTGCCCATGGGTTTGGGAAAATATAATTATTGGAAAGTCATTATCCCTTTGGGCATTGGAAATATAATATTCAATACTTTATTAGCTCTTGCGGGGCTTTATGGCTGGAATATTTTATTTTAGGTTTGACTGCCAATATTTGAACTTTTATAAAATCCTTCCTGCTTAAGTTTCTGATACATTTCTTTTGCTTTTTGAGTCAGTTCAGCTACATATTTCCCATCCCATGCAGAAATTGGAGAATCTTCAGAAGCATATCCTATATTTTTAAGTAGATTTATAGTTTCCCTGCAGGAGAAAAGAAAAACTCCTATTTTTCCATTAAAGCCCTTGCTTGTTTCAAAAGCATAATGCAGTTTATCTTCAATATCTGATACTAAGCATTGAATAGACTTATTTAATAAATTGCCGTATTTGCTAAATGCTTCATTTTTAATAATACTCTCCAAATCTTCCTTTGCAGACATGCAAATTAAAAAATAATATAGCTTAAAATATTACTATGATTAACAACCTGTATAGGCCCATAACATATGTCTTGGTCTTACACACATGATTAACAACCTCTCATAAATCCAATATCCATATTTTCTGCATTGAATGCTCCTGTTTTTTCATCAACATTAATTTTATCTAATTTTTTATCTATTGTTATTAGCACCATGCCTGTTTTTTCATCTTCCTTGTCAACTCTATAAACTCCTGATGATTCTAAAACCAAACGATCGCTGTTGTTTTCCAAGATATTTCCTATTCTGAATTTGTATACAAATCTATTTTTTTTCTCCTGACCTGTTAGATAGCCCTGCCCATTCGGATCTTTTTTCTTAGGAACCCTGAAATTCAAGCTCATCTTATTGTTTGTAAAATTTTCCTCTCCAGTCGTTAATAATCCTGAATCAGCCCTCAATGAGCATGTTCCTTTCAATGGCTCATTAATAAGTATATTGTCTCCTGAAATTTCATGATCGCCCAAAGATGTTGAAGCAATTAATTTAGTAGAATATTTTCCAACCATATAAAACGAAGTGTCCATCATTATTTCAAATGTAAATTTCCCGGGCATATAGCCGTAACCGTAGCCGTAACCGTAGCCGAAACCAGGGGAAGAGGTTCTCGAGATAGTTAAACCAAGGCACCCTTCAATTACTGTTCCATTGGCATCAAATTTACAGATTGATTCTGTCGGTCCGCTGAGATTTAATTTAAAATAATCAATATCTGCAATCTCTCCTTCTTCTACTTCTGCTGTTGCAGATAAAGTTATTATCTCTCCAATAAATGGCGACGTATCAGATATAGACAAACCAATAACAAACGCATCTGCAGGCCCAATCATAAATAAAATTAATAATATCATAATACTAGCAATAGCTGAAATAAACTTTCTACCTTTGCCTTTCATATTTTTACTACTTAGTAAGATGCTAAAGCATAATTAGTATATAAATCTCATTCACCCGTCGAGAGTGATAAAAATTTTATTGGGAAACAGATTTATTTTTTTTGCCGCGTCTCTGCCTTGAGAAAATATTTACTAATTTGTCATAAATATTTGCACCAATAGAAATTTTCCCAGAATCGCGGTAAGAAAGCATGCTTCTTCTGACAATATCTTCTATTAATTTCCTTAGAGAGAGAAGGCTTTTTTAGCCCTTCTTTTTACAATATTCATAATATTTTCATCAAGGGATATTGTTATTTCTGACATTATTTGCCTTTCCTTACATAAACTTTTTGGACTTTGAATGATTTGTATATTCCTTCTAAAATATCAGTGCCTGCATAGCCTGCTAATAAAGAAAGCCTATAATCAAAATTGAAAACTACTCCTACAAATATTCCAATTATTGCTGCAATAATTACTGTAATAGCATAATAATTCATAAAATTCTCCGCCTTAATGATAATGCTTTAAGCAAGCCAATAAATTTTAAGTTTTTAGGTTTTTAAATTAACTAGAAAATTTGCAATTATTCCTAAGCTCCTATGCTTGGATTTTTTCCATTATATTTCAAACTTACTCCCTGCCCTTTTTCCCAGGAAGTTGGATTTGATAAATAAATGATGTTTTTTTTATAGTCGATATTATCTATTTCAACTCTTTGCCCGTTTAATTGTATTTCATCATGATGATTCCAATTTGGCGGAGCTATAAAGTATCTTGCATCATTAACTTTTAATTCATAGGACTCTTTTGCAGATTCTTTCGCAAAGGCAAGATAATCCCCGTTGCTAGACGGGTTTGCTTTTCCTGAAAAGTTAGATTTTAATACTAGAGGCAAAAATTCCGATGCTGCCTCTAAAGTATAAAAGCCTCTAAATTTTGGCCAATCTATTCTTATTACTCTCTGCCCTGAAAATTGTCCAATATTATTGCTTCTATAAATATCATCAGGCATTTGTGAAATTTGCTCTCCATTTCTTCGCAAGCATTCTTTTGACTGCCAAAATCTGTACATTATTTCTGCTGATTTATAACCATGCTGAAGTTTTTTCCCATTGCCTGAAATTATATTATTTATAAACTCGCTTCCAATAATCAGTCTTTCAGGAAATTTATGGCAGTCTTCTGGAGTAATACCAATGGAAATGCCTATTCCAGGTCCCCTATTATTTTTTATATCATTATTATAAAATTTATTATTCCCCGCAAAATAAAATTTATCTCTAAACGAGTTCCAATTTAATCCAATGCCTGATTCAAGCCTATTTAAAATGTCTGTACTGCCGCTTGATTCTATAATATTAAATCTGAAAATTGAATTTAATGGCGCAAGATGTATACCTTCTCCGTCATTTTCAGGCGTTTGGCCGTCTCCTGATTGAAGTATATGGTTATATTCATATAAATTTGAATTGGCGCCGTAATTTTCTGAAATGCTATGATGAAGAGGATTTGCAATATTGCATAATCGAATAATGTTATGATGAGGGCCAATTACTCTACTTTTATGCCCCATTCCCTTAAGATTTATTCCAACATGATCTGCATTAATTATATCGCAATTTTCAATAAGATTTGAATGAACACCATTGCCGCCGAAAATACTCAATGTTTCTAAAGCAGATGTTCTTAAGTTTCTTGAGTAGCCGTGGATCTCACAACTTATAACTTTATTAAAGCTAGTCTCAACATTATCCGGCGTATCATAAGTCCCAAGCACAACACCATGTTCTTTTCCTATTTTCTTCATTAAAATATCCTCTAATGAACAATGCGAGGAGCCTGTTAAATCTGCATATCTCCTAAATGGCAATATTACATCAATTCCTTTAACATCAACATAAGATTTATTTCTTAAATCTATTGCAGCTATTGAAGACCTTTTTCCCGTTATCCTGGGATTTTCACCTGGAAAATTTTGAAATATCATGGGAGCTTCACTTGCACCTGAATTAACAGGAGAAATAGTTTCATGATAATTTCCATTTCTAATAAAAACTATGCTTCCCTGCTTCAGAGATTGATTAGCCTTGGATATTGTTTTCCATGGACTTGTTTTTGAGCCTGAATTTTTATCATCTCCATTTCTTTGATCTATATAAAAAGCAGTTAATGGAATTGGAGTTTTAGGAGTGTCAGGAGGATCAGGGCTTCCTGCATCGTTGCCATTATCTGAATTATGAGATGATGAATTTCTGCAGGATAAAACAGTTGAACCTAATATTCCAATAAGCGCTCCGTGAGTAATGTCCCGCAAGAATTTTCTTCTTGAATAATTATCATTATGCATAAATTCTAATAAAATACACGATTTATAAATGTTACTACTAAAAAATTAATTAGTTATCTTTGCCTTTTTTACCTTTATTCTTTTTATCATCTTCATCATCATTATCTTTATCTCTATTTGGGCATGGTCCTTTCATATCTCCATGATCAAGATGAGCTTTTAATGCTGACTTTGCTATTTCAATTGTATGTGCATTTGATTTATTTCCGTCTGGAACATGGCATATTTTTACTTTTTCCTTATCATGATCATCTTCGCCATTGTTACTATCCTCCTCTGTACAGGCGCCTAGATGATCTCCATGTTCAAGGTGTTCTGCTACTGCTGACTCTTTTACTTTTATTGTTTCAGCTTTAGACTTATTGCCTTTTATGACTATATGGCAAATTTTAACCTTTTCTTTATCTTCTTTTTTCTTTCTTTCATTAATTACTAATTTCTTGCCTTCTTTCTTAAGTTCTTTCCCATCAACATTTGCTACAAAACTTGTTCTATACACGCCATGATTCATACCTGTAGTATTTAATGTAATCTCATATGAAAATGTTCCAAATCCATATCCATATCCATAGCCGAATGTAGGCGATGAAGTTTGAACAACATTAATTCCAGGACAAGCTGTTATTTTAGTCCCATCAGGGAAAAATGTGCAGGAGATAATATCTTTAGCGTCTTTACTTACAATAAATAAGGTGAAAGAACCAACATCAGAAGGATCATCTGCGGTTTCAACCTCTGTTGATACATTAAATGTTATTGTTTCTCCTTCTGAAGGCTTGTCATTTGAAATTGACATATCTAAAATGAAAGCCTGTGCAGGACCTGCAGCCAGAAGAATTGAAATAATAACTAATGTAAAGACTCCTGCAAGAATCTTGGGTTTTAATGCTTTCATAATAAACAATTCTTTTTGATCTTTTATAAAGACTCTGCAACTTAAAAATATATATTATGAAAGTTATATCCATCTTCCAAAGGATTAATTATATTAATAGAAATACTTATATTTATGAGAATTATTTGATATCCATGGCAGTTATTGGCAAAATCTTTAGATCAAGTTTTTTTCATCTTGTCAGTTTTCTTATCATTTTTGCATTATTTTTTATCTTTGCTAAAAACAATATCGGGCCGTTTAACGTGTTTCTTTCTGATAATAAAATTGTAAAGGAAATCCCAATTGTTAAAACTGAGAGTATAAAAATTGCAAACTGGAATCTCCAGGTTTTCGGAGACGCCAAAGCACCAAAAGAAAATCTTATGAAATTTTACAGTGAAACAATTAAAGATTATGATATTATCTTCCTTCAGGAAATTAGAGATTTTGACAATTCAGCTTTTGAAAAATTATGCTCTATGGTTCCTGATTTTGACTGTTTAGTCTCAAGCAGAGCAGGAAGAATATCAAGCAAGGAGCAGTATGGAATTGTTTTTAAAAAAGGCATTGAAGTTTCAATAAAAGATTTTAATCCTGACAGGCTTTCAAGATGGGAGAGGCCGCCAATAATGGCAAAAATAAAAACGGGCAATTATAGCCTGTCAGCATACAATATCCATATAAAACCTGACAGTGTAAAAAAAGAAATAGCTAATCTTGAAGATTTAGTTGAAAATAAAGGCAATGTTATTGTTTTAGGAGACTTTAATGCTGACTGTGATTATTATAACGTCAATAAGAGAAATGAATTTTTATCTTGGCGTTGGGTTATCAAAGATGATGACGACACAACAGTTTCAGCATTAAATTGTGCATATGATAGAGTTATAATAAATGAGGACGCATTTAACGAACATATAAGAAGCGGAATTTTCAGTGAAGGCATAAACTCCGGAATATCTGATCATTATTTAGTTTGGACAGAAATTAAAATTAATTAATATTTCAACTTTTATCTTCTTCTTAGATAAACTGCGAATGATAATACGATAACCAATATAACAAAAATAACTGCTCCAAAAGTCCAGGGGCTTCCTGCAGCACCAGTAACGGCCCCTGTTATTGTATTAAACAGATTATTTTCTCCATAAATTTCTTTTATTTCATCCTGTGATATTTCAAGATCTTCAATATCCCTATTATCTCCAGAATCTATAAGATTTTCTATACTGGAGCATGATTGTATCAACTCCGGAGTTTTTGAAGCTGTGCAATGTTTTATTGCCTTTTCACAAGTTCTTACTTGTGAACCATCAGTACAGGCAGACCATTCAGAGCATATCCATTGAGTAAAGCACCCGCTGTTATCATCTTCGTCGTTTATATTGCTGTTTGAATTAGAGCCTGAATTACCATTGTTATCTGTCTGTAATTGGTTTATTGTTAAATTAGGCCCTTGTTTAGAAAATAATTGACTGCCTGAGCTAACTGTCAATATAGAAGTATATGTGCCTGTCTGATAATTTGCTGTGTCCAGGATTATTTTATATGCTAATTTCCCATTTGTATATCCGTAGCTATATCCAAAATTATAGCCATAGCCATAGCCGAATGTAGGTGATGAAGTTTTAGATATTGTTATTCCACTGCATCCTGAAATTACAGCCCCATTAGCATCAAATTTGCACAAAATATTATCAGGGCCTGAGAATTCCAGTAAGATATAGTCAATATCTAAAATCTCTCCAGAGTCAATATCAATATCTGCTGTAAATTCAACATTTAGGCCTTTTTGCACATTTGAAATATTTGAAGTAAGATTTAATGTTAAAGCAGAAGCCGGCCCTGATAAGATTAATAAAAATAAAACTAAAGCAGTTATTAAGAAAAATAAGATTTTGCTTTTTAGGTTTGAATTTCTACTTATAGGCATATCTTTTCCATATAAAGACCATATATAAATCTTGCGTTTTGCTGTAACTATATAATTACAACTAATGGTAAAGTTTATAATCCCTGCCTTGATAAACTATTTATGATAGATCTATGTAGAGCCCCTATGAGAAGCAGTAAAGTAGGGTTTGATTATTCAGTTGTTATTCCTGTGTATAATGAACAAGGAAACATAAAGCGGCTGGATAAAGAAATAAAAGAAGTAATGTTCAAATTTGAAAATTATGAAGTTATCTATATTAATGACGGTAGTACAGATAAAACCCTGAAAGAGCTCCAAGAATTAAAGGATATTACAATTATCAATCTAAACAGAAATTATGGGCAGTCAGTTGCTTTGGATGCAGGTTTCAAAATAGCACAGGGAAATATAATAATCTCATTGGACGGCGATGGACAGAATGATCCTGCAGACATTCCAAAACTTTTAGAAAAATTAAAAAAAGATAATTTAGATGTTGTTGCTGGATGGAGAAAAAATAGAAAAGACAAATCAGGAATAAAAATACTTACAAAAACAGGAAGAATTATAAGAACAATCCTAATCAAAGACAATGTTCATGATACAGGCTGTACATTAAGGGCTTATAAAAAAGATGCGATAAAAAGCCTTGATCTTCAGGGAGAAATGCATCGTTACATCCTTGCATTACTAAGGTGGAAAGGATTTACAATAGGAGAAATTGAAGTTAACCATAGAGCCAGAAATCACGGAACAAGCAAGTACGGATACAGCAAGGCTGTAAAAGGTTTCATAGACCTTATTCATATCTGGTTTATAGATAAATATTCTCAAAGGCCCTTGCACATGTTTGGATTTTTAGGACTATTCTCTTTCTTACTCGGTATTTTAGCAGAAATCTGGATGGTTTATCAAAAGATCTTCTATGAAATGGACTTAAGTGCAAATGCGTGGTTCCCCTTGGGCTTTTTCCTTATTCTAGGAGGTATAATGTTTTTCAGCTTCGGCTTAATTATAGATTTGACAATTAAAGCTCATTTAAATACCTCTCATTTCGAAAGAAGATATTATGTTAGAGGCGTAATTAAAAAATGAAAGGAAAAAACTTAAGATTCTCATGTTTAACTATGGGTTTCCGCCGCTTGGCGGCGGAGCGTCGCCTGT
>CAYXLD010000030.1:0-8722 GCA_964465795.1 Candidatus Woesearchaeota archaeon | reverse complement strand
CCACGCCCTGCGGGCTCTCACTTCGCTTCGCTTCAGGTCAAGCAACAGCAGATTAAGAGGTAATTTGTTTTATACTATCTAAAATTCTTTTCACTTTTGGATTTTCAGTGTTTGTATTGGGATGGTTTTTTTCTTTGTTATTAATATGCATAGCTATAGCTGTGTTTCTTCCATAAATTAAAGATAATGATAGATCTTCAGACAACGCTATGGCATAATCTATTTCTTCTTCTTTTGTACTTCCTTGGTATTTTACAATTGATTCAAGAATTTTGCTTTTTAGCTTACTTTTTTCTTCTGCGAGGACACTTGCATCAATTGATTCTGAAGGGTTATATCTGGCCTCTGGAATAAAAAGATAGACCTCTTTCAGTATTGCACTTAATTTTAAGTAAAATTTTTCATTTGCTCCTGATTTTTCTTGATTATATTTATGGCTTTTTATGATTTCTTCATATCTGCGCGGAACTTTTAGGCTATCAATTGCTGACTTGGCCATATTGGTTAAATAATCTTTTAGATATGATCTTTTTTCTGGATCGGCTCTTTTATATAGGATTTTCTCTACTGTAGCCATCTCTTCTAAAGCAGATATTTTTTCAAAGGCCTTATTTATTTCTTCTTTTGTTTTTTTTAACTCCTCTTCTATGACCTCTCTTAGATTTAATGCAATGCTTTCTTCAGAATTTTCTGTTCTTGTACTATTTTTAATATTATTTTTTGAAGTCAAATTTTAATCTTCTTCGCGCTTCTGCTTTATTGCTTTCTACACTAAAATTAATTAGTTAAGCATAGCTTGTTAATAAAGTTTTGTATATTATAATATTAATTAGATTTCTATAATTTTCCCTTCTTTGCCAACGTTAATGACTGTGGTTGAGCCGATTTTTTCTTCAATACCTGATGCTTCGTGAATGTGACCATGCAGCAGAAAGTCAGGCTTGAATTTTTTTATTGCTTTTGTTATTGCCTCGCTTCCAGGTATACCTGAAAACTCTGATAAACTGCGAGACGGATGCATATGGGTTATCATTATTTTCTTCTCTATTCCTTTTATTCCTTCGTGAGCATTTTCCAAAGTCTTTAACAATTCTTTTTCTGATATAATTCCAGGACCAGGGGAAGATTCTGCTCCTCCTGCGCCGAAAAAACCGACATTTTGATAAATTGCGGAATAACCGTGGATATTTTTTATTCCGTACATTTGTGCTAAGAAATCTGCTGTTGCAAATGAATCCCAATTTCCAGGTATTATTAGAACGTTTTTGTTTTTTTCTTTGAATGGTCTTATTATATTCTTTGTTTCTGACCATCCAGTAATATCGCCACACAATACAACTAAATCAACATTTTCTTTTTCAGCTTTCTCAGCGAGTTTTTTTACTTGTTTTTCGTTTCCATGCAGATCAGATGCTGCTAATATTTTAAGTTTCTTCATTTTAATATTTATTTAATTAAGATTATAAGTTTTGCGGTTTAAAAAAATCAAATGTTTTCATTTTTTATTGCTTTATATAATTTCATGATGCAGTTTTTTTCTATTTGTTGAATTCTTGCACCCGTTTTATTGGTTATTTTTCCTATTTCTTCAAAGGTCATCTCTTTATAACCGTTCATCCCAAATCGCATTTTTATCACTTCTTTGTAGACGTCCTTTTTTATTGTCTTTTCTATTAATTCTTCTAAATCTTGTGAGGCTTGCTCTATCCTTTTTGAAGGAATTCTTTTTTCGTAGTCCGGAATTCTGCTAATCCTTACCATTCTTTTATTTTTTTCAATTATTGATTCAGCTTCTTTTAATACCTTTACTTCTGTCTCCGGCAGTTTCATATTCTTAGATATCTCTTTATTTGTTGGAGATCTTTGTGTATTTGATTCCAAAGTATCTATTGTTTTCTTAAGCGATTTTATTTTTAAATATGCCCAATCAGGGACTCTTATTGTTCTTGATGTGTCTGTCAGTGCACGCCTAATTGATTGTTTTATCCAATGAATTGCATAAGTGGAGAACCTTTCTTCGCGATAAGGATTAAATCTTTCTGAGGCTTTTATTAGGCCAATATTGCCCTCCTGAATTAGATCATCTAGAGGTAGTCCTTTATTATTATATCTCTTTGCTATGCTGGCTACTAGAAGGAGACTTGATTTGACTAGTTTATTCCTAGCTTTTTTCCCTTCTTCCATTGAACTTTTTATATATTTTAAAGATTCTTCCGATATAATTGTTCCAATGCCTTCTTTTTTATATCTAATATAGTTATCTTGAATTATTATTCCAAGAGATCTTTCTTCATTATGAGAAAGCAAAGGATATTTCGAAACACTATCGAGGTATAAATTCGTATTATCGCCAATACTCATCTTTATTTTAATGATACGGTCTTTTTAAGATTATTGTATCTTATTGTTCTGGAAAAGAATAAAAACACTGTTGTTCTATTTATTAATATGGACAGTAAAAACAAAAAAACATGGAGGAAGTTTATATTTTTCTTAGTAACATTATTGTTAATAATTGCAATTATTGGAATTGTTGGATTTTATTATACTTTATTTTATGAAAATGAGACCAGATCCCCATTAAATAAAAATAGAAGAGAATTGATTAATCCTGCAAAAGGGTTGAGTATTGAGGAAGCTGTTGAAGAATTCAATGAGGACTTTGTTTATTATCTCTTAGTTTCGCTTAAGGCCTATAAATTAAAAGATGCCCCTTTTACTAATGAGGCTCCCAAGATTATAATGTATATTGACAATGAAGTTTTTTATTGCGAAATAATAAACGGCAGAATAATAATTGAGCGAGATAAATTCGATGAAGGAGATATTATTATTAGAACAAGCAAAGAGGAGGCAGTTAAGATGATTTTGGATATTAAGCACGCTCCAGAATCCTTTAAGTTAGGGCTATCTGAAATTGAATTAAAAGCTGGAAGAATTAAATTAGCTTCAAAGGGATACTTGGAGTTATATAGCGAATTAGCAATATAATTATTGAATCGGTATTTTGCTGTTGTGTTTTATTAGTGGTGTATTGTTACTTTAGAAGATAACAAACATGGGGAAAACTTTAAAAGGTGCAATATAGCTTTAATATATACATTTCAAAGCATATGATCACAACAGAACAAATGAAAGATAATTTTGATATTTTTTTCAGAAGAAAACCAGCATTGATGCTCGTTGCATTAAAGAGAATCAGCAGGGCAAGGTATGGCAGTGTTTTGGCAAAAGAAGTGGACTGTACGTATAGTCATGCTGTAAAGATTTTGCAAAGTCTTGAGAAACTTGGACTAGTTATGTTTGAGAAGAAAGGCAGAATAAAACTAATAAAGCTGACAAAGAAAGGGCAGGAAATAGCTGAAAATATAGAAAATATCAAGGGCAGACTGGTTTAGATTTTTTGTTTTAATATAAGGAAAACCAAACTTAATAAAAAAAGACAATCAAAAAATGAAATTTTTTTATCATTAACAGATTTAGATAGAAGATTAGTTGGTATTCATAAAGTTGAAATTGCTGATGTAAGAGAACGTGTTTTTAAGGGACATCTTATGAGCGATTATGAGGAATATGAAATACCCAATCATGACTGGATTGAATATTGGGATAAGCAAATACGTCCAGAGGTCCAAAAAATATATATTGATGTTAGTTTAAAATTAACATGTGTAGGTCATTAAGTTAAGGAAATAATAAAGACAGGGAATTACTATAGAGCTGTTTCTGAAATTGAAGCTTTTAAATTCGAGTCTAGGGAAATTAGTTTCCCAGTAGTTTGTGCGGTTGTATTCCTGCCTAGTATTGAAATAATGACAAGTTTTTTTTATTTGCAGGTTATAAATTAGGGCGTTCAGAATGGAAAAAGCCCTTGCCAATGATAGAAAATAATGGATTATTGGAATTATTGTTTCACAATGGAGGCAATGCTCCTCATCAATGGGAGAGATATAGGCTTGATTATTCTGATTTAAAAAATGTACGACTAGATTATTGGGATAGTCTTTAGAGTTATTTATTTTAATCAAATTTCTCTAAAGGTTATTATGGTTCTTTCGGAAGATATATTTTCTAGATAGTGCATTTGTCTTAATTCTTTTTCTTTAGGAGATCTTGGCGCACGCATTAGAATTAGCGAGCCTGGCGGATTCTCTATTCTTGTAGAATGTTCTTTTTCTCTGTTCTTACATACATAGAATTCACCATTTCCTTCTATAACTAGAATAGATATTAAATTTTTATATTTCAAATCATCTATATGCGGAGATATACCTCTAGAGTCTTTTTTATATTTTTGTATTAGAATATCCCTTGATAAGGCGCTTTGAAAATTAGACTTTTCGGCTAAAGAATTATACAGCGATGCATAGCTTATTTTAAGTAGAGAAATTAATGGAAGCATTCTCATTTCCTCTTTTGGATTGAAAAAATAGAAGTCTTGGAAGGCTTTTCCGCGTTGATAATCTGCTTTTTTATATTCTACACTTGATAATTCTTCTAATAGACTATTTTTTGTTGAAAGCCATAAAAAATTTGGGATTGATAATACACCTATATTCTTGGGATTGTAAAGTTCATTTGCAATTTTTTCCGGATTAAACAATTCAAAATTGAACATTTTACGTTATATTTTCAAGTTTATTCATAAATGAATAAATTCCTTCAATATGTGATAATCTTGATTTTATTAATATGCCTCTGAATGTTGAATCTAATTTTGCCCCTAATTCATGGAAAATTGGCTTGAGTTTTTCGTACAATTGTTTTCCTTTTCTGTCTAAATCTGTCAATATGCATACCTTGTCTTTTTTTTCAACATATGGCATAATCTGTTCTACTCTTTCTCTTAGTGGAATTCCTGTTAAGTGTATTGCATAAACTTTATTAAATCCTAAAGATTTTAAGGATTGAATATCCTTTTTTCCTTCTACTATGATAATATAGTCTTTGAATTTTTCTATTTCCTCATTTAATTTCGCGTTATATTTCATACATAAAAAAGATTCTTCTAGTTTTTATATTAAACGGTTTTGTTTTAAATGGCCCCGACGGGATTTGAACCCGCGACACCTGGATTTCTCGATTGTACAACAATCGTAAACCCTTAAGGATATTCATCTTTTAGGTTAAGAGTCCAGTACTCTACCAGACTGAGCTACGAGGCCTTTATTTTGTTAAAGAAAAGAGGTTTAAAAACGTTTATTTTTATTTATAGACTCTCCAAGTATGGGAGCATTTGGTACACTTGTAAAATTTGGTTTCTGCTTCATCTGCAGCCCTTGTTTGAACTGTCCAAAAATAGCATTTTTTATTTTTACATTTTTGGCAATTCATATCAACTATCGGGTTTGTTTCATCTGCTCCTTCTTTAATGATGGCTATCGGCTCTTTTATATCAATCTTTTCTGAGGATTCAATCTTTGGCTTTTTTTTAAGTTTATGTCCGCAATTAGCGCATATAGCTTTATTTTTATCGATTAAAATCATACTTCCGCATTTTTGGCAAAATTCCATCTTTGATGAAGTATTATCAGTATTTTAAATTTTTGCTTTTTATAAGCATAATCCTCTTTGCTCTTTTTCTCTAAACGGCTCGAAGAATATAAGTTTTATCCATCCCAAAAAAGGAATTCTTAATGCTGATTTGCCCAATATATCCTCTTCCTTTATATTTTTTTCAATTGATAATTGGTTTGTATTGTGATCTCCTTTCGTTTCAATCGGATCTAATGACACTACCCTGTGTATTAATGGGTGTTTTGTTGGTGCGGAGAATATAATTATGTCGCCTGTTTTGTAATCACTTTTTCCGATAACAAGGATAATATCCCCCTTATTTAGCCCATTTTTAAATGGAAATGATTTAAATTCGGATTTATAGATATTCATAGATTCATACCATTCTGAATTTTTTCCCCACCAATTATCGAATGACGATTCATGATACATAGAACATGATTCTACTACAACTAATGGCAATGTCGAACCTGTTACCAATGATAAGAATGGAAAGAATATTAGTTTAATGAATATGATAATGAGGATTATTGAAACCAGCCATGATTGCCAAGTGTCTTCTTGAAGAAATTTCCAAAATTTTTTTAGTTGTAGAGTTAATGTCATAATAGGCATTGGGAAAGAATGTTTTTAATTGTTATGATTAGTATGTTTTTATAAATCCTGCGAAAGAAAACTTAAATATAATCCTTTTCTGTAAGGACTATTTTAACTTTATAGCTTGTTTCAATTTTATGGAATTGTCCTCTAAGTTCACTTTCAAAACTTAATGGGGCCTTTGATTCTATTTTTATGGAATTGAATCAGAATCTTTTTTATATAGTTCGAATACCTCGGCTCTTGCAGGGTTTTTTATACTGTATCTTAATGCAGGATTGATTTCCGCTTCAATACCTTGTTTTTTTAATTTATCAGTCAGAACTTGTCCTACTTCTTTTTGGATAGGCAGTTCCCCAGTTACATATTTTGGAGAAGGAAGTATATCTAGTATTTTTTTAATCTCATCTTCTGAAAATCTTAAGCCCATTGTATCCATTTCTATTTTAGGGAAGAATATATTATAAAGATTATTGTTGTAAATTAGAGTATGCACTCTGCGGTACACGCGGAGCTCTGCTCCACGGTAACTTCAACACTGTTGTGATTGAAGTGAATAAATTCCCGTAGCTTTATGCACTCTGCGGGAATCGAACTCGCGTGACCAGCTTTTTCCACAATTTTGGGAAGCTGGTATTCTGCCACTGAACTAAGAGTGCATAAATGTTTTATGATTTTTGGCATTTTTATGCTTTGTGTTTTTAGAAAGTATTTTAAATGATTTTTCTTATCAGTAATTATGAATTTAGAAGACAATTGGAGAGGCTATTTTGATAAATGGGATATTAATTTAATTAGGATTGGTAAAATTTTATATCTTGGAGATTTTGATAGGATGGAAGTAGATATTAGAAATAGATTGGTTTCTAATCTAATGTATCAAAGATTAGAAGAAAGATTATCAGAAGATTTAGGCAGAATTGAAAGATTAAAATATTTTATTAGTTTAGAAGAATTTATAACTAGAAAAATAGAAATTTCTAATGATTAATTTCTAAAGAAAATCTTTATAAACGAGTTAAAATTGAAACAACTAATGATCGTGTAGCTCAGCTTGGTAGAGCACTGCTCTGATAAGGCAGGGGTCCCAGGTTCAAATCCTGGCACGATCATTTGAATTTTTATTAATTGTTGAACGTTTTGAATTCAACTAGTATTTTGTCTTCGTTTAGAGATAATCCCTTTAATGGGAGATTAATTGGCAGGCTGTTGACATAAACTTTTTTATTACCAATGGCCTTGATTTCATAACCTGATTCTATCTTTGATATAAAAACATCTTGTGGAGATTCTATTCCTGGGGCGTTTAATTCATAGATTATTTTATCATGGAGTCTTTTCATTTTAGTTTCTGCTTTTTCTTTTGGGAAGGAATTAATTTTTTTTAATTGCATATCAGATATTTGCTTTTCAAAAAAATTTTTCCGCTGAGTTTTTTTTATATTTGCCGGTTGTCCAATCTGTATCCTTATTCCATTAGGAAAATTTCTAATTTCTGTTTTGTTGAATTCTTTATCAATATTTTTAAATTGTTTATCGAGAGATTTCATTAGATTATTCATTAATGACCCAATTAATTTGTCTGTAATACCTATGCCAAAAGAAGGATTCATATTTTCTTCATTAAATTCCTCCCCTTTGCCTAGAAGCCCGTAATCTTTAGAATATTTTTCTTCATTAATTAAAGACACTCCACAGTAAGGGCAATAACTATATTTTTTTTTAATCTTTGTATTACAATTATCACATTTTATATTCTTTTTTTGAAAAAACATGTTTATTCTAGTAAGTTGGTGCTTTTAAATATTATGTTTCTCGAGGAGTAAAAAAGTATTCATGTTTTTTTGTTTGCAAAGAGCTTTTGCATTGTTCGCAGAACCAGTCTGGATAGATTCTTTTTAGAACATTATCTAAGCCGGCATCATATCTTTTTTCTCTGCCTAATTGCATGTATCCTTCTTCTAAAGAGGGGGCGTTGATATCAACTATCTCATATAAAACACATTTATTGTCTGTACAATGCCGCCCTAGTGGCAATTCATATTTTTTATTTGTGTTTATCCATGTCGCGTGCTTGAAATGATTGCTATGAATAACTTCATGGCCAATTTCGTGGATAGATAAATATGCCAGTCTTTTTCGATATAGATCTTCTGGAACTTCAAGTATTTCACTTTGTTTATTATCATATCGTTTTATTCTAGAGGTTGCTACAACAGCTAAATTTTTATAAGAATACCCAAACACCCAATCGTCATCTTGGCTGATGTTGTCTTTATATAGATCTCTTTGTGTTAAAATTAATATTCTATCTTTATCAAGAATGTCTTTAAAGTATTCATATATTTCTTGATATGATTGCTTAAACCCTTTAAATTCCGGGATTGGAGCAAATAGACTTTTGAGATCCCCTTCTTTAGATATGCTCTCAAATCCATATATCGTATTAATCGTTTTCGCTATATGATTTGCTTCTTCTGGGAGCTGTTTGTGAATAATTATCATATTGCGGGGAAATAAGCGAGGTTAATAAAGATTATGGATAGCTTTTATTGTTGAGTCCTAATATTATTTCGTTTTTTAATTACATGCCACTTTAATTGCCCAT
>CAYXLD010000029.1:0-9089 GCA_964465795.1 Candidatus Woesearchaeota archaeon | reverse complement strand
AAATATGACAAAGAGGATTAATTTATCGTTAGGAAATAATAATCGGATACCACAGCCCGCTTTTTTAACATAAGGTTTAAAAACTGTTTTTTTCTAAGTTGGCTATGGCAAAGGTTAGGATAAAGCTTGGAAGCATAGACATTGGGGCTCTTAATTCTGTAATTGAAATGATAAGAAATATTACCCTTAGAACTGGAGTTGTTATGCGCGGACCCATACCTTTACCTACAAAGAGATTAAAGGTTACAACAAGAAAAGGGCCTGATGGCAGAGGGTCAGCCACTTTTGATAGATTCGAAATGCGTGTTCATAGAAGGATTATAGACATTCCAGCTGAAGACAGAATTTTACATCCTATAATGAAACTCCAAATACCAAGAAGTGTACAAATAAAGATTGAGATAAAGTAATAATATGGCCAAAATCAAAGAGACTATCTCTTCCAATGGAAGTGTTATTCATTGCGGTGTTGGTGCAGTTATTGAAAAAAACAATAAATATCTTCTTATAGACAGAGCCATTACACCATTTGGCTTTGGTTGTATTTGCGGACATATAAATGAGGGGGAGAATCCTGAAAAAGCTTTGATAAGGGAGATTAAAGAAGAATTAGGATTGAATGTTTCAAACTATAAGCTAGTCTTAGAAAGAGAATTAAAAAATAGGGGATGCTCAATCGGCAGGATTCCTCATTATTGTTATATTTTTGAGTGTGAAGTTAATGGGGAGATTAATATCAATCAAAAAGAAGTAAAGTCTGCTGGATGGTATTCGAAAGAAGAAATAAAAAAGTTAAACCTTGAACCTCTTTGGAAGTTTTATTTTAAAAAAATAAAAGTTATATGATAATATACAGATATATTTTTATAGCTCTGTTATAAAGATCTATCATGGGAAAAGAGGCGCTCGTTGTCGAAAGAAAGATTTTATTCCAAGATAAAGAATTTCAGGGTTTTTTGCCGTTTGAAGAATATAACTTTATTTCTTTAATCTTAAATAATTACAAATATCATCAAAGAAGCGAAGATCTGGAAAACAATGAAGAATTACAGCAGGTAATTCCTTATGTCTGGATTATAAATCCTTCCGAAAAGAAAATCTTTGTTTATAAAAGATCATCTGGAAAGGAGAATTACAATGAAACAAGACTAATGAGAAAAATCAGCGCAGGAGTTGGAGGACATATTGACAGAGAAGATTCTGATAATCCAATTGAAAATGCCATGATTAGAGAATTAATGGAGGAAGTTAAAATAAAAGAATATCCAAAACCAAAAATTATTGGATATTTGAATGATGATTCAAATTCTGTTGGAAAAGTGCATTTCGGCATAGTAGCAATTGCAGAAACTAATAATGAAGTAAGTAAAGGAGATAATGAAATGCTGGAGGGAAAATTTCAAACTATCAGGGAATTTGAAGACATGCTTGCTGATTCAAGTTACGAAATAGAAACCTGGACAAGAATTTCCTGGCCATTTATTAAGAATTACGTAGAAAGATTATAGATCAAGGTCTTTAAATTTCTTCATAAATTCTTCTCTTTCTCTTTTATTTTCAAACAGTATTTCTGCAGCTTCTTCTGGTTTTTTATTCTCTTTTATTACTAATCGCAGAGCTCTTTTATCTATTTCTGAAAGAAAAGTACTATTTAATCTATAATCTTTAAATGCTTGATAAGCAATTGGAGTTACTTTTGAAACAATCTCCTCCCCAATAATTGTGGCATATTCTCTAATTTCTTTTTGAGCATGTGCATCCATTCTTAATCCTAAAAAATGAAACAAATTGTGCAAGTCAATTTTCCAGTA
Organism: Candidatus Woesearchaeota archaeon; assembly: GCA_964465795.1. Classification (GTDB taxonomy): domain Archaea; phylum Nanobdellota; class Nanobdellia; order Pacearchaeales; family GW2011-AR1; genus JAUSIK01. The sequence goes on along the minus strand of CAYXLD010000029.1, from coordinate 7,278 downwards.
TGCTTCTGTATACGTTGATAAAGGGAGATCTTTTCTTGCTTGTTCTCTTGCAACTCCTTGTGCCAAGCGTTCTTCATAAATTTTTCTTGATAGTTTTTGAAGTGCTGCTTCCCTCTCAGATAATCTATTCCCCACAGCATCTTCTTTATATCCTAAACTGCCTTGCCTATTTAATTCAGATTGCAATCTCCATTTATTTGGAGAAGTTTTTTGAGCAGAATCAATTGCTTCAGAATATCTTGTTGAGTATTCATTCACATTTGCTGTTCTATGGCGAATCCATTGCCTCCAGCAATCCATAGGAACGCGGACATGAAATTTTAATTCAACCATCTCAAAAGGAGTTGTATGCCTATGTCTCATCAAGTATCTTATAAGCCCCTTATCTTCTAAAACTTTTTTTGTGCCTTTCCCATAAGAAACACGGGCGGCCTGCACAATTGAGTCATCAGAGCCCATATAATCTACAAGTCTTACAAAACCATCATCAAGCGCCTGAAACTTCTTTTCTAAAATCTCTTCTACATCAGGAACAAATACCCTTCTTGTCTGATAAAATTCTTTAGTTTCTTCTTCCACTTCTGCTACTAGCAACAAAGACTTAAAAGCATTGTTATATTAAGAAATATATTTTTATCACATTAAATATTTATAACCTAAAATACTATGGTCAATCAATGCAAAACAAAAGAGGCATGTTCATCGTCTTAGAAGGAATTGACGGAAGCGGTAAAGAAACGCAGATGTTTGAGTTGGCAAGGCATATAAAAGCAAAAAACAAATATCAGGATGTTATTTTAACGCATGAACCTTGGAGGAATCTTGAGATTAAAAGAAAATTAAAGGAAGACAAAGACGCTTATTCTGATTCTTATAAAATGGCTGAATTATATATTAAAGACAGAACAGAACATGTTCGCGAATTAATCTCTCCAAATCTTGAAAAAGGGGCTGTTGTTTTATGTGGCAGATATATGATGTCAACCTGTGCATATCAATGGACGCAAGGAGCCAACTTAGACAAGTTATTTGAAATGCATGAAGGAAAAGGAATAATTCTTCCAGACTTAACTTTTTTTGTTTATATTAGTGCAGAAATTGCCCAGCAAAGAAGAGCTAAAAGAGCAGAAGAAAAAGAAAAATTTGAAGACTTAAAATTTCAAAGTTAGCTAGTAAACCATTATAATCGATTGATTAAAATAGAGGAACATCACAATAATATTTTCGAATCTTCAAATTTTGGGCCTATAATTAAGATTAATGGACGCAGAGAAGTACATGAAGTTGCTGAACAGATTAGGAAATCATACATGGAGAATAAAAATTTTCTCATTTAAAAATATTTAAAGGCAGCTATTATTAAGATTATATTAGTTAAAGATATGCCGGAGTGGGACAGCGGTTACTCCGCGAGTTTGGAGAACTCGTTTCACGCAAGTGATTCCCAGGTTCGAATCCTGGCTCCGGCGTATTATATTATAAAATTCTGGATAAAAAATAAAAATTAAGAAAAAGCTTAAAAAATTAAATTATTTTTAATTTCTAGCTAAGCTAAACACATTCTTTATAGCAACAACTATTGTAGCTGGAACAAACAACGCGAGCAATGCATCCAATATAGCCCCCATTATTACTATATTCCCAATGACATCTCTCCCCAATGAACTAACTATTATAAGTATCGCTCCAGATATTAAGAAAGATTTGGTTTCTGTAGCCGCTATATTCAAAAGACCCACTATTAATCCGATCAGGATCAGAATTACAAGCATTGATTCAGAATACTGTGATAAAAATCCTGCACCAAGAATCACTGCGATAATAAGGCCGATTAGAAATGCCCAGCTTCCTAACGCATTGCCGTTATTATTATTTCCTTTCGCCATTTTTGACACCTCCTTTTACACTATATTATAAAATATATTGCCTATAATATATATTATTCTATATTTATAATACTTTCTAATGGGATTATTTTTCGTTTTCTTTAGGAAAAGTAATTTTTATTCCTAATTTTTCCAATCCTTTAATATGGGCTGCAGCTATATTCTCGGCAACTGCCGCTACTCCAAGCAATTCATTTCTTTCTAAAATAAGCGTATTTAACGAGCCTTTGTGATATCCAATCCGTTCTTCTTTTGACATCTTCTTATCTGACATTCTAAAACCAGTTAAATCTAATTTATAATTCTATTGCTTTTTTAAATTATTATTTCAGCTCTTGTTTTATCTTTTTTCTCATCAAAATCAGCAACTAATCCCTCTGTTGTCAAAACCATGCCGGCAATACTTGCAGCGCTTTGAAGAGCGTTCCTTACAACCTTAGTAGGATCAATAACTCCTGCTTTTACAAGATCTTCGAATTTGTCAGTTTTTGCATTGTAACCATATGATTCTGGCTGGTTCTTCAATACAGCAAGAATTTCAGATCCATCCTTTCCTGCATTTTCTGCAATTTGCTTTATTGGCCCTTCTAAAGCCTTCTTTACAATCTTCAACCCTATTAATTGTTCATCAGGTAATTTTATTGAATTCAATTCATTAATAGAATACAATAAAGTTATTCCCCCACCAGGCACTACACCCTCTTCAATTGCCGCCTTGGTGGCATGCAATGCGTCATCTATACGAACTTTCTTTTCCTTCAGTTCTGTCTCCGTAGCAGCTCCAACATTTATAACTGCGACACCGCCGGATAATTTGCCTAGTCTCCTTTGCAGGTCCTCTTTTCTGTATTCGCTATCTTCTCTTTTAATTTGTGATTCTATAAACCTTATTCTTTTATCTATATTAGTTTTGTTGCCATATCCCTCAATTATTAAAGTTTCATCTTTTGTAACTTTAATTTTTTTAGCCTTTCCCAAATCATTAAGAGAAATATTTTCTATTTTTTCGTCAGTCTCTTTTAATATTACTCTTCCACCGGTTAATACAGAAATATCTTCGAGCAATTCTCTTTTATCATCGCCAAAACCAGGCGCTTTTACAGCACAAGCCTTTATTGCTCCTCTTATTAAATTTATAACCAATGTTGTTAATGCTTCTCCCTCGACATCTTCAGCAATAATTATCAGCGGCCTTCCTTCTTGCCCAACCAATTCTAAGACGGGAATTAAATCCTTCACTGTTGAAATTGACTTATCTGTAATAAATATATAGGGCTCTTCAAAGTTTACATCCATCTTTTCAGGATCAGTAACCATATATGGAGAGAGATATCCCTTGTCAAACTGCATCCCTTCAACCAATTCTAAACTTGTTTCTATGCTCTTTGCTTCTTCAACAGTTATTATTCCTTTATTGCCAACTTTCTCCATTCCATCAGCTATTAATCTGCCAATTTTTTCATCATTGTTTGCAGAAATAGTAGCCACCTGCATTATTCCTTCCTTGTCTTTAACAGGTGTAGATCTTTTTTTCAAGAATTCAATAATCTTTTCTGTAGCAATTTCAATACCTCTTTTTATCTCAATTGGGTTTGAGCCAGCTGTAATATTCTTTAAACCTTCTGTTATCATTATCTTAGCTAATAATATAGCTGTTGTTGTACCATCTCCCGCCTTATCTTGAGTCTGAGAAGCAACTTCTTTAATTAATTTTGCCCCGATGTTCTCAAATTTATCTTTAAGCTCAATTTCTTTAGCTATTGTAACCCCATCATTAACAATTAACGGAGATGAGGGCCTATCTAATATTATTGTTCTGCCTTTAGGCCCCAATGTAACTTTAACGGTATCAGCTACTTTATCTATTCCTCTAAGAAGAGCCTGCCTGGCATGTTCATCAAAAATTATTTGTTTAGTCATCTTATATCTTAGATTGAATTGGATAAGCCTCTATAGGTTTTAACATAAAATTTTCTGCTTTTTTTAAACAGGCACTCAATAAAGAAAAACATGGATTTTCTCCCCCAATAGTCTTCCTTTCTTGGCCTTGCATTACTAAATATTTTTTAATCATTTTTAACTCTCCAGTTTAGCAATAACATCTTTAAATTCAATTATTAAATATTTTTCTCCATTTAATTCAATTTCTTCGGATGAATAACCTCCATAAATAACTTTATCTCCTGCATTTAATGGAAAAGGCCTGCCTTCTTTTGATACTCCGACAGATTCTATAATACCTTGTTTTTTCTCTTCAGCGCCTTTAGGCAGATAAATTCCTGATTTTGTCTTCTCATCAGCCTTTAAAGGCCTTAATATTACTCTCTCGCCAATTGGTAAAATTTTCATTTTTTAATTAATCTTTATATAAATTTTTATCCTTTATGCATATTTAAATTTTATTGTGCTTTTTTAACTATTTATTGGTAAAAAATAATACGATACTATAAAATAAAAATACTATAATTGCTTTTCTTTTCTAATTATAGGGCCTTCAGAATTATCTTCAATTTCATACCCCTTATCTTTTATTCTTTGCCTTAAAATGTCTGCTTCAGCCCATTTTTTTTCAACTCTTAATTTTTCCCTTTCTTTCATCAATTTTTCTACTTCTTTTGGGATCTCGAAAAAAGATTCTTTCATTTCATTAACGCCTATTCCTAAAATATAATCTGCTTTTTCCAGAAACTGAAGTTTCTTGTCGGAATCAAAATTAAAATCATCCAAGGCCTTGAAAAAAATCTGTAATCCCTTAGGTGAATTTAAATCATTATTTATAACTTTATAAAATTCAGAAAGATAAGTCTTAGTTAAATCTCTGCCAATATGATGCTGTTTTCTAATATCAATTATTTTTCTCCTAAGTCTTTCATAGCTTGATTTAGCGGAATCCAAATTATCAAATGTAAAATTCAGCGGCTTTCTATAATGAGTTAATAAGCATAGATACCTGAAATATAATGGATTATACTCCTTATCAATTAAATCTCTTAGTGTATAGAAGTTTCCAAGAGATTTTGACATCTTTCTACCATCAACAAATAACCATTCATTATGCACCCAATAATTAACAAATTTTTTCTTCGTAATTGGTTCAACCTGTGCTATTTCATTTTGATGATGAGGAAATACTAAGTCAATTCCTCCAGTATGAATATCAAGGCGTTTTCCTAGATGTTTAGTAGACATAGCTGAACACTCAATATGCCAGCCTGGCCGCCCTTTTCCTAATTCAGTCTCCCAAAAAACATTTCCATCATCATTGTCCCAAGCTTTCCATAAAGCAAAATCAGATGCAGCATCCTTGGAATATTCATCCTGCTTTACTCTTGCCCCTGCTTTTAAACCGCCGAATTTTAAATGGGCTAACTTTCCATAACCCCTGAATTTTGATATAGAATAATAAATACTCCCCTCTTCGCTTCTATATGCTATTTTTTTATTTATTAGGCCCTTTATCATATCAACCATCTCTTTTATATTATCAGTTGCTTTAGTATATATTTCTGCAGGCAATATATTTAGTAACCTTAGTTCCTCAAAAAATATTTTTGTATATTTTTCTGTAAATTCTTTTAGCGAAACTCCTTCTTTTCGGCTGCTTTTTATTGTTTTATCATCAACATCTGTAATGTTCATTATATGCTTCACTTTGTAATAATTAGCCTGTAAAGCTCGTTTAAGAATATCTGACGCTATATAAGCTCTATAATTCCCAATATGGGGATAATCATAAACAGTGGGTCCACAAGTATACATTTTTATCTCATTTTTATCTATGGGTTTAAAAATTTCCTTTTTTTTCGTTAATGTGTTGAATAGTTTTAATTTATTCCCCGCCATGTATTTTCATAGAAAGTTAAGATTATAAGTGTTTTTATATTTATTAAAGCCGAAAACTCAAGCATTTTTTAAAGAAATATTTAAATAACCTAATATTTTTATTTTCTGATGGTCAATATCATTAAAACTCCAATGATAAATCCACAATGGAATTATTGCAATATAGAAGAACTATTAATAAAAGAAGGATTCCAATATATTGAAACCTTAAAAAATAATGATTTCCCATCCAAAATCCCTGCCTATCTTGATATGATCCGCCAGGGAAAAATAAAAGAATTCAGAATAATTCCAGCTTATATAGCATGCGATGAAGGTATTGACGATATAAACCATGATTCTCATAATATATACACTCTAAATTAAAAATAGTTGCCATTTTTATTGATTGAATTGATAAAAAGCTCAATTTCATTAAAGGTTTTTAATTGCATAAGCCTATGTCGCAAATTTGAGGCATTCGAAAAGTTTTTTATAAAATTCCCTCCCAAATATTTTATTCTTCTAATGTTAATTAATTTATATTTTTTCGCTAATTTAAGATAATTTACAAACTGCTCTAGATTTTTTTTGTAATCAAATTCAGGTTCTCTGCCTCTTTTAAAGTATTCAATAATTCTTTTAAAGACTAGCGGGTCTCCTATTGCTGCTCTTGCAATCATTGCTCCATCTGCAATTTCTAAAATCTTTTCTACATCTTCTCCTTTAAATATATCTCCATTTCCAATTAATGGAATTCCTAAATTTTCTTTAACAATCTTTATCCACCCCCAATCTGCAGGAACTGATCTGCCGTGGATAGCAAGTCTAGAATGCAATGTAAGAGCATCTGCTCCGGCATTTTCAATAGTTTTTGCAACTTTCAGAACATTATTCTTTTTATATCCTAATCTTATTTTGGCTGTTACAGTTAAACCTGCATTCTTTAGGACTTTAATCATAGAAGCTATCTTATCAGGATTTTTTAGTAAATAAGATCCTGCTTGGTTGCCGGTTATCCTTATCGAGGGACATCCGCAATTAATATCAACTAAATCATATTGCCCAAAAAATGGAATTGCTTTCTTAAACTCTTGGTATGTGTTCCCGGCTATTTGTATGCCAATAGGGCTATCTTTATCGCAGGTTCTCATTATGTCTTGAGTTTCTCTATTTTTATGAAAGATTTGGGAGATATATAGCATTTCAGTATAAGCCATTGATGCGCCTGCAGATCTGCATAACAATCTAAATGGCAGGTCAGTAACATCAACCATTGGAGCGAGAAATAATGGATTTCTTAATTTAACATTGCCAATTTTAAAAGATTTCATATATCCTAATAAGTAGTAATTTTTATAAATGCATTGGGGGGTTGATTTTAATTATTGGCGAATTTGAAATGAAACAGATTAAAGATAAAGTTATCGGCAATAGCAATTTATGAGCTTAGTGATAAAATCTATGTATTTAGGATTATTAGGAACTACATAAATGGAAAAGACTCTTCAATGACATGTGGTATCCGAAAATTAGTTCTCAACGCTGATTTATATCGGCCCATGAAATT
>CAYXLD010000028.1:0-10049 GCA_964465795.1 Candidatus Woesearchaeota archaeon | reverse complement strand
GAAGCATACATGCCTAAAGCTAGGGAAGATGCATCAACACCAAACAGTTTAGAATTATCTCTGAAAGAAGGAATCAATCCAGAACATTTTAATTTTGATCCTGAATTAAAAAAACTTGCTTATAAAGCTCATCGAATGGGCAATAATTATACTATTGCAGCATATTTGCCAAATGCAACTAACAAAAGAACAGCTAGTGAATTAGGAGATATCCAAAATGCGCTTTATCAGTCTCCTCTGCAAAGCAAATTCCATAAAGATGGCGGAAAATTCTGGGGCGGAATTGTATATAAAGATGGTCTAGAATACGAATTTTTAGAATAATATAGTCCAGCAAGACCAAAACTTTATTAACAATCAAAATCTTTGAATAATATGGGCGCAGCATTCAAGCTCTTTGGCATATTTTTCCTTCTGGTTGGAATAACTATAGTTTTCAATTCATTTCAAGGGCTGACAGGATTTGCAATTTACGAAGACGCAAATCTAAACAAGGGGTTTATTATAGGGGCATGGTTTGTCCTTACAGGAATTCTTCTTGCTGTTTATAGAAAAAAAGAAAAATGACAAGAAAAAGAACTCTCAACATAATAGGAATTTTCTACATTATTTTAGGATTTGTAATATTATTAACTTCATTTAAAACAATTACCGGATTTGCTATAATTGAAAATCTGCAGACGAAAATCTCTTCAATTTTAGGTCTGATTGTTGTGTCTATTGGATTGTCGGTTTCAATAGTTTCCAGAAATAAAGAAAGTGAATTAGAAAAAAGAGCGAAAATTTCTGTCTTCAATGCAGGAAAAGGAAAGGAATCAGAAGAGAACTATATGATGACAGACCCGGAATTATATTTTGAAGGATCCGGTGCAGTTAGCTTGGGTAGATTTAAAAGAGAAATAAATCAATTAAAAAAGGGGGATGTCGGAGAAGAGCTTGTAAAGATAATTAGGGGCGAGTATGAACCTCCTCTTCGAGCTTTAGCTGAGTCTAATGACCGAGAGAAAGCTTCAATAGCAGGAGCTTTTTTGAGAGTTCTAGATCCAAGTTATAATCTTTCTTTAAAGGAAGAAAAATCAGAGCAAGATTATAGGTTAACTAGTGATGAAAGAGAAGATATAAAGGCTGCCTTTAGAGGTTTTGATGGCCTTCTTGACCAGCATCAAAGAAACACACTAAAGAGATATAATTTAGTATATGCAGAAGGTAAGAAACACAAACATATTATCTATACAGGCACAGGATATAAAACTTCTATTCAGCGCCATCTAGGAAAGGTTGATCCAAGAACCGGCCTAAATACTGCTATGAATATTATAGAATTAATAGAAACAGGCAGAAAACACGATTTAGAAAAAAAATCTAAAAAGAATGAGGAATCCTAAACTCGCTGTAAAATCCACAATCTGCTAATTTTGAAATTAATTCTGCCAAGCTATCTTCTGTTTCTTGCCTTGTCGCATAAAAAAATCTTCTTGATGGCTTTCCATAATGCCTTGTTATTTCATCTACTAGATCAGCATTATCTTCAACTTTGCTAAATTCTATTTTTTTCTCTGCACAATAGGCTTCTAATAGCCTGAATTTTTCCGCTTTTTTAATTAATGCATTATTTATCTTTTTAGTATTGTGCAGTTCGTCAGCCATTCTAAGCACCGTTAAATCTGACAAGTCATGGCTTTTTTTTTCAGGCACTATAATATATACTTCGCCAAAATATCTGTCTTCTCCCATAATAAATTCTATTCAAAAAGCTATATAAACCTTTCTCTTGTAATTACTCTATAGTTATATTAATTATCCAATTAGTTTAAATAAAACTTTGTTTTTATATAAAAATGCCGATATTCAAGAGAAAGTCTCCAGAGATTATTGATCTAACAGAATTGCAAAAAAAGGGCACGCTTCAAAGATCCAGAAGAATTGCAAAAATTAATTCAGAGCCATTAAATTCTGAAGAAGTGGTTGATTTATCACTTCCAAAAAAAATACAGGAAATTACATCAATGCCGAAAGAATCATCTCCTTTAGGAGATTTTTTATCAAATCTTGCATCAGCAAATTCCTCTCAAGAATCAGGGATTCAGGCAATTTCATCTTTATCAGGGCAGAAGAGTGAATCTAATACTGCAATTCAGGAATTAAAAATAAAGCTGGATGACTTGGAATACAAATTAAATAGCTTCCTTTCAAGGCTTAGTAAAATTGAAGAGAAACTTGGGAAGTGAAAGATAAATTCTTTAAGCAAGTTCAAGATTGCAAACATCGCATACAAGGATCTTTTAGGAGAGGGCAATAGGCTTGAGATAATAGAAGAATAATATTTAGCGACCAACACTCTTAAATAACACAATTCTTTCTTTATAATTATGTTAGAAAAAGAAATAAGGGCCTATGCATTGCGAAACGCAATTGAATATGGAAAAGCAGATCCTTCTAAAATTCTGCCAAAATTATTCCAGCATGGCTTGGAAAAAGGCCAGATAAAAGAAATAATGCCTGGAATTAAAAAAATAGTAAATGAGGTAAATTCACTTTCCAAAACAGATAGGGAGATTATTTTCACTAATTATAAAAATATTGTCAAAGAAAGAGCAGAGGAAAAAGAAGGTCTTCCAGAATTGCCAAATGCAAAAGAAGGAAAAGTTGTAACAAGGCTTCCTCCAGAGCCGTCCAAATATCTTCATATTGGCCATGCAATTTCATTTTTATTGAATTACTCTTATGCCCAGCGTTATAAAGGCAGATGCATCTTGAGATTTGAAGACGCTAATCCTGAAAAAGTCAGCCAAGAATATATTAATTCAATTTTGGATGATATTAAAAATTATTTAGGCATTAAACCATCTAAAATAACTTTTGTGTCAGACGATATGAAGGCCTTCTATAAATATGCGGAAAAACTTATAAAAATGAAAAAAGCATTTATGTGTTTTTGCGATAGGGAAAAAATGCAGAAACTCCGCCACGATGGAATTGAATGCAGCTGCCGCCAAAAAGATATTAAAACGCAGATGAAAGAATGGAAAGCATTCTTGAAAGGCAATTATAAAGTTGGGAAGGCAGTTTTAAGAATCAATGGGAATATGCAGGATACAAATCACGTAATGCGCGATCCTGTTATTTTCCGTTCAATAAATATACAGCATTTCAGAACAAAAAACAAATACAAGGTTTGGCCAGTATATGATTTTTACAACCCTATTGAAGACAGTTTAATGGGAGTTACGCATATTTTGAGAAGCAATGAATTTGAAATGCGAGTTCCTTTGCACAATTTTATTCAGACATCTTTAGGCTTAAAAAAACAGACAGTTATTCAATACGGAAGATTTAATGTAATCGAAGCAACAACAAAGGGCAGGGAAATTCGCGATTTGATTAAATCAGGTGAATATCTTGGCTGGGACGACCCAAGGCTCGTTACATTGAAAGCGCTTAAAAGACGCGGAATTATAAAAGAATCTTTTTATGAACTGTTGAATCACATAGGCTTAGTAAAGCACGACGTAAATCTGGATTTTAATATGCTGGCCGCAATTAATAGGAAGATATTGGATAAAAAAGCAAACAGATATTATTTTGTTGCAAAACCTCATAAAATTTCAATTCAACAATTAAAAATCAATAAAGTTGATATTCCAATACATCCTGACAAGGAAGAAACAAGAATATTAGTTGTTAATAAGGATATTTTTATCGCAGAAGATGACTTTAATTTATTCAATAACAAAGAAGTTAGATTAATGCACCTAGCAAACATTAAGCTTGGGGATAAAATTGAGATTATCCCGGAAGAAAAAACAAAACAACTGCAGAAAATTCAATGGGTATCTCAAGGAGTTCCTGTAAGAATATTGATGGACAATGGAATATGGATTGAGGGTATTGGAGAAAAAAACATAAAAAAACTGAAGGCTGGTAGTATAATACAATTTGAGCGATTTGGCTTCGTAAGATTTGACAGAATAAATAAAAATATCTATGAATTCTGGTTTGCTCATAGATAGATTTATAAATAAAAAAATATTAGATATTATATGTTTAGTGCAAAAAGAGGATTAAGCGATGTTGTTACAGTTTCTTTAATAATACTTTTAGCAATTGCTGCAGTTGTTATTGTCTGGACATTTGTGAGGCCGACACTTGAAGGAACAGGAAAACAAATTTCAAGCGGAAATTGCCTCACTGTTGAGCTTAAACCAGTTGCTCCATGTTTAGCAGCTACGGGTATAGTTCAAGTTGAAAATGGAGCAGGTGAAACTATTGTAGACAGTGTAAAACTTGTATATTACGATGCAAATGGCAACTCAGAGACTCGTGAATCAAATGATTGTACGGCAATTTCTCCGTTATCAAGAAAAACATGCACGCCAACAGCGGCCCCTCCAGCAGGCACTAATAGAGTTGCTGTTGCTGCGGTTCTAGGTTCGAATACTTGCGCAGCTTCAACAGAAACAGTAGTTTGCAGTTAAAAATAAAATATTCTTTAGTTCTCATAGATAGATTTATAAATAAAAAAATATTAGATATTATATGTTTAGTGCAAAAAGAGGATTAAGCGATGTTGTTACAGTTTCTTTAATAATACTTTTAGCAATTGCTGCAGTTGTTATTGTCTGGACATTTGTGAGGCCGACACTTGAAGGAACAGGAAAACAAATTTCAAGCGGAAATTGTTTAGCTGTAGACTTAAGACCTATAAGCTGCAGTCTTTCACAGCAGAATGTCATATTAGAAAATGGTCCTGGACAGATAAATGTTGATGGGATTAAAATAATTTTATATGATGCTAACTCAAATTCAGTTGTTAGAGATACTGGATGCACTTCAACAACTAACCAGTTAACTCCGCTTTCAAGAAGAACATGCGGACCTAACGCTGTAGGGGGAGCATCAACATTTTATGTTAACAATGCGCCTCCAGCTCCCACAGATGTAGTCAGAGTTGGAGTCGCAGCGGTTCTGGGAGATAGAATATGCCCTGCTTCTACAGAGACAGTAACTTGTACTTAATTCTATACTTAAATAAATTGTTTAGGAGCAAGATTTCAATCCGTTGTCAGCTTGTAATCTTGTATATCTTAAATTTTGGTCCTGTCCTTCGTCTAATCTTAAAATAAAACCGCCGCCTAAATCCCTGGTTTCTCTTCTTGCTTCAATCCAGTTAGTTTCTCCTTCCTGCCTATAATAAAATATAAATGTATTAGAAGAATCTCTAGTAATTCGCAGATCTAGTCTATTGGATGGGGGTATTCCATCAACGACTATCCTGTTTAGATTATGTGTTGTCTGGCCTGCTGTTCTATCGATCGATAGTTTATATGTTGCTACGTTGCCTCCCACTGTTAAAGGAAGTCCCCAAAAGATTAAGCTTTCTGGAATTCCAGGAGTTGTTTTTTCAACTGAAAAGCCGAAAGAAGCTATATTGTTGTTAAAGGTAATTCCAAATTCAAGATCAAATCTGCCTGATATTGTTGCAACATAAGACGTACTGTCTCTGTTTGAAATCAAAATGCCTTGATCTAAACCATCCATAGCAGTATAATCTAATGTCCAGTAATTAGCTATATCTGACTGCCAAAATGAATCAAGATATCGATAATTAAAGTTATCTTCAAACCATGTGTCTAAATATACCCAAGCAGGCTTTATGCATATTGTACTAATGCATAAATTTGTACAATCATCTGCATTATTTGAATTGCCGTCGTCGCATTGTTCTCCAAGTTCTATGACAGAATTTCCGCATATTGGACCAGTAATTCCTGTGCATTGTGAATTGCATCTGTTTGGCTGTCCGTTTGATAATCCTTGATCACAAACTTCAGTACCTTCAACAATATTATCTCCACAAATTTGACCCCTAATAACAGTTGATCCTTCGTCATAAAATCTTTCAGGAAAACATGAAATTTCAGTGTTGGATAAAGTACAGGCTTTCATTTTGTCTTTATAATCTATTACTGCCGCCACTTTAATACTATCAACCTGCCTATTGTTAAGATCAGATGCACTTATAGGGGGAAGCTGAATTTTCTGCGAAATTGTTTCAGGAAGACCCGTTTTTTCAATAATTATAGACTCGCCATTGCTAAATGATAATAACAGCTTTGCTGCTTTCAAAGAAATCTTCTCGCTGCCAAGATTTCTTTTTAATGTAATAATTAGAGAATCATCCTGTTTAATAATGCATTCTTCTGGCTCTAATCGCAGTGTTACACATTCTGTTTTTATTTGGCTGCTTAAATTCACAATAACAGGCTTAATAAAAATCCAGGCAACTACTAGGGCAGAAATACCAATAATTATCATTAATGATGTACTAACTATCCCAGACAGCCCTTTTTTTTTATACATTAAATAAGCTAGGATACTATTATTTATAAATTTATCAAATTTGGAAAAAATAATAGATAGATTTATAAATAAAAAAATATTAGATATTATATGTTTAGTGCAAAAAGAGGATTAAGCGATGTTGTTACAGTTTCTTTAATAATACTTTTAGCAATTGCTGCAGTTGTTATTGTCTGGACATTTGTGAGGCCGACACTTGAAGGAACAGGAAAACAAATTTCAAGCGGAAATTGTTTAGCTGTAGACTTAAGACCTATAAGCTGTATAAGATCAGACGGTACAACACGTGTTACAAATACTGCTGGTGAAATAGTAGTGGACTCTATAAAATTAATTTATTATGATGACGCTGGAAATTCAGGATCAGCTGATGGAGATTGTAATAATATTGCTCCTTTACAAACAAGACCCTGCCTTCCTGTAGGCGGAGTTCCAACAGTTGGCAGTGGAATAACAAAAGTAGGAGTCGCAGCAGTTTTAGGAGATAAAACCTGCTCTGTTTCAACAACAACTGTTGCATGTCAATAGACTAAGTAAATTATTTCTTCTTCCCTCAATCTATACTTCTTATATTTATATTCACTAGGTAAAATACTCGCAGCAAATATTTTATCTTTAACAATATAGTAATCATAGTTGTCATTAAACTCCACTTTTTCAGTTTTGTCAAAATATTCAACTTCTTTATTATTTAAATAAAAAGGCAAAGGCCAATATATATCAGAAGCTATAAGGACTTTTTCCCCGCTTTTATAATTATAATCTAATTCTTTTATAAGATTTAATATATCAACATCAGTATGAACATAGGCGTAAGGATTATTCTGCCATGTATCTACAAAATTGAAATAGAATGAAAACATGGCTAAATAAAAAATGCCAATCCCTAGAATAAGATATGGAAACTTTATATTATTTGATATCCATATAATTCCAAAAGAAGCCATTATGCACAAAGGCACAGTTATGTTTATTATCAGCCACGGAGTTTTATATCCTATTAAGCTGTATATTAGAAAAACAAGGATTAACCAGATGCTCACATTTTTGGTAAATACACTTTTCTTTTTATAAGAATATACAAACCCAAAAGCAGAAAACAAAAGAAGCGGCAGCTCATATTTAGATAATAGAAAAAAATAATAAAGAAATGGCTTATCGTGCCCTTTCTCAGTCAATCCTCTTTCTACCCAAGGGAAATAACTTTTGAAAGAATCAATTAAACCAGAGATATTAGTAAAAAAACTGCTGAAAAAAGCTATGTATACTAATAAAAAAAAGAATATGGAAATTAGTATATTATTTCTATTGCTCCAATTTATTTTTCTTATTTCTTTATAATTGGCTATACAGATCATGACTACTATAAATCCTAAAATAATAACTGTCTCTTTAGTTGTAAATAATAATGCAGCCACTATAGAAAGCATTGGCAGATAAAATAGACTCTTCATTTCTATTATTCTAGTCAATAAATAAACAGCTAAAAAACTTAACAATACAAATAATGATTCATGAATAGAATATCTAGAATAAAACAATAAAGAAGGTGAGAAAAGCAGGAATAGAGCAAGCATATACTTATTATTGCTTGTCCTTTCTTTAAAAAATAAGGGCATACTAATTAAAATAATTCCAAAAAGAGCTGCTGGAAGCCTTAAAGAGAATTCGTTTATCCCTAGTGAGAGAAAAGAAAAAAATAAAATGAAAAAATAACTTGGCCCATGATAATTAATCGGGTCGTAATTAAAACCCCTGCCTTCAAGAACATTATTTGCAAAAAAATAATTTACTCCTTCATCATGATGCAATGGCCTTAAATCTAGAAATATTAGTCTAGAGATAATTGCTATTAGGATTATAAAGGCAGTTATTATAATCTTTTTATTCATAACATCTATTCTATATAATAGGATTTAAATATTACTTTTTCTTTTTATAATGATGATAGAGGTTGAGGCCAAGGTTAGATTGCATGATCTAAACTTAATCAGAAAAAAAATTAAAGAAATAGCAAGATTCATAAAAATTGAAAATAAAATAGATGACTATTATACTCTAGATTCATTGAAAAAATATCCGCACAAAAGCATTAGAATAAGAAAGAGAAACAAGACATTTGAAATTAATTTCAAACAAAGAATTTCATTCAATAGAGGAATATACGCAAAAAACGAGCATGAGTTTATATTGCATGATATAGATCCTTTTTTAAATCTAATAAAAGATTTTGGCTTTAAACACTGGCTCAGAAAAGAAAAGAAAACAGAGCTCTATCAAATCTCTAAGAATTTCCATATAGAAATTAATAACGTAAAAAATCTTGGTTTGTTCTTGGAAATTGAATATCTTTGTGAAAAAAAAGATATAAAGAAGGCAAGAATAAGTATAGGCAGAATATTAAGATTCCTTAGTATAGAAGACAAAGATCTAATCGCAGAAGGATATACTAAAATTCTTTGGGGCAAGCAGAAATAGTTAATTATTTAATATTATGAATAAAACTGGGCAAAAAAAGTTTGTTTTTGGCCTTTTGATTATATTTACTATAATTATTGTTGCTGCTAATGTCTGGTTATTATAAAACCGCAGGTTGGGCAATTTTTGTCAAGGGGATAATTCCAATATTAATTTCTATTATATTGTTCGGAATTTCAATTGCAATTTTTTTTTGGATTCATTATTGAAGATCAGTCTGGATTTTATTTTGGTTTAGTTTTATTAATAATTTCAATAAGATTTTTTATCTTTGGAATAATCTCATATTTTAGAAGCAGACCTCTAATAAAAGGCAGATATTATTAATAATTTAGAAATATTTATTATTATTTGCCTTTTTTATTTGGATTCTTAATTTTTTCCTGCACTTTAATATTTTTATCTTTTGAACTTTTCTTCTCTTCTTCAATAATTTCCTTCTTCAATCGTGATTTTTCCTTTTGAATAGCTTCTTCAAGCTTATCTAATTTTTCTAATTCAGATATTGCCTGGTTCTCGTTCTGCTCTTCGACAGGCTTATTTTCCTCTTTTTCTACAGGACTTTTTATATTCGACATTTGCTGCATTTGATCCATTGGGATTCTCTTCATAATATCGACAAAAGAAGTTTTTTCCATCTTCAAAATTGTTTTTGAGGCATCATCGATATGGGCCTTAAGTATGTCCATTCCAGATAAAACAGAATTAATATTCCAAACTTTCTTCCCTCCAATATTCTGGATTACCGCAATTATTTTTTTTATGTCTTCTGTTATACTTCTATTTTTCATCTCATCTTCAAGTATCCCCGGCAATGCGTCTAAATCAATTTTTGTTTCCATATCAAGTTTTTCCGGGATATGTTTAGTAACACTGTCAAGTATCTGCAAACCTATTCGGTTGTCCAATGTAAAGGCGGCAAACTTTCTTTTTGAAGGGATATAATAATCTATCTGGTGAATATTGCTTCCAGATTCTAAATCTATAACGAAAAAACCAGCTGCGAGGAATGCATCTTTATACTTATTCATAAATTCTTTATATTGATTTGACGACACAAGTTTCTCAATGTAAGGTTGAATTTTCATATTAATCTTATTATATAAAACCATATTTATAAGCTTTTAGATTTATCGCCCTGTTGTAGTATTTTAAGAGACATTGTCCGGAGTAACCCAAACTCAAAAAATTAAAATAAAAAAAGCTAAATT
>CAYXLD010000027.1:0-10772 GCA_964465795.1 Candidatus Woesearchaeota archaeon | reverse complement strand
CAAAAAACCCAATTATTCTGCCAAATAAAAAATATGAAAAAGGAACTTTTGAGAATAAAGATGTTGTATTCCCAACTGGCCTAATAGAAGACACAAATAAAAAAGATCTCCTAATATACTCTGGAGGAGGGGATATTGTAACCAGTGTAAAAAAAATAACTTTAAGAGACATTCTTAATAGAATGGAGAGAATTTAAGAAGCTGAAACTATTTTGAATGGCAGTTTTAGTTCAATATCTTTGAGGTCTTTGGCTTTCTCCCTAAAATTAAGTATACTTTTATCATTAATCTCAAAAATATCCGGCTTTTTTATTATAGGTTAAAACGATTATAAATTTAACTTTCATATTCAGAATAAATCGATTATAACATATCAAAAGCTTTATATAAGACGTTGTATTACAATAGAATACATAAAAATGACAAAAACAATAACAACACGTCTGCCTGATGAATTTGTAAAAAATTTAAAACAAATAGCAGAAAAAGAAAATCTTGATACTTCTTCAGTTATAAGAAGACTTTTAGCAAAAGCCATAGATGAATGGAGAAAAGACTATGCTGTTGAACAATATAAAAAAGGAGAATTCTCATTTGGACAGTTGGCAAGCTTTGCAGGAATATCTGTATGGGATGTGCCTGTTCTTCTGAAAGAGAAAAAAGTACATTTAAATTATGATGAAGAAGAATTAGAAGCTGATCTTAAAGCAATAAAATGGAAGAAAAAGCAGTAGCAAACACAAGTTCTATTTTATTCTTGGCAAAACTTAACAGATTTAATCTTCTTAAAAATAAATTTTCAGAAATTCTAATTCCTAAACAAGTAGCAGAAGAAATATTTGATAAGAATAATGCTGAAAATTTAATAATAAAAAAGGAATTGGGGAAATTCCTTAAAGAAACAGAAGTAGGGCAAATAAGAGAATTTGGAATAGACAAAGGCGAAAGAGCCGCCATTTCATTATGCATAGAAAAGAATATTGATATTTTTATTTCAGACGATAAAAAAGCCAGAAAATTTGCTCGTTCTATTGGAATAGAAACAATAGGAATGGCGGGTATTCTATTATGGAATCTGGAAAATAAAAAAATTGGAAAAGGGGAATTAATAGATTTATTAGATGAGCTTATAAAAAAAGGATATTACATCTCCCCTAGCATTTACAATATACTTAAAGAAAAATAATAAAATTACCCAACCAACAATCCCGCCCCTAACAATCCAGGCTCTTCCAGCTTACTCCAAACAATATCATACTTCGCAGGAAGCACTATATAGCTAATTGCCTTGTTCTGTACTAGATTTAAAAATTCTTCACCTGCTTCACGCATTCCTCCAGCTAAAATAACTATTTCAGGGTTAAAGATATTAATCAGGCTTCCAATGCCTTGTGCCAAAGATTCTGTAACATTTTCAACAATGTCTCTGGCTTTCTTATCATTTAATTTAATTAAATCGCTGATATTCATTTCCTTCCCTAAAATTCCTAAGCTTAGTTTCTTTATTGCCCTGCCACTTGCAGCATCTTCAAACTTCTTCCCGTCAGCCAGATAAATGCTCCCTAATTCACAGCCAATATCTTTTTTGTTATATAGCTTCTCATCAATTATTAATCCTCCACCTATACCTGTTCCTAAGGTTAAAACAAAAAAATCTTTTTTTCCTTTTCCATATCCTAGATTTAATTCAGCCAAAGCTACGCATTTGGCATCATTTTCTACCTCTGTTTTAACGTTAAATCTCTTTTCTAGAAATTTTTTTAAATCAAGATTTTTCAGGGGAATATTAGGTGGATTTAATATAACGCCGTTCTTTAATGGCCCTGGAGAGCTGACCCCAATACCTGCAACACTGTATTCAAAGATCTCAGAAATAGAATCTGTTAATTGTGCTAATAGTTCATCTTTATTTTTTGGAGTTGGTTTTCTAATAAATCTAGCTGTTTTGTTATTCCTTATTAGAGCTGTTCTCAGGTTTGTCCCCCCTATGTCTACAGCAATTACCTCTTTTTTGTTCATTTAATAAATAAAAATTCTTGATATTTATAGCTTTGCCAGAGGCTTTTTCATCCAAAAAAGCGGTTAAATCAATATGAAAAAATTTAAATAAAAGAGGATAGTATAAACAGTATGTTTGAAGAAGAATTCAGAGATTTCAGAAAATTTGAGGATGAGATAAATAGGGCATTTGCTGATATGAAAATACACTTAAATAGCAGATTAAAATCTGATTTAAGAGTTCCTCCAATAGATTTAAGAGAGGAAAAAAACAATATTATTGCATCTATTGAAATACCTGGAATAGAGGAGAAGGATATAAAATTAAAGATTCACCCAGAAAGAGTTGAAATGAAAGTTGGAAGAAAAGTTGATAAAAAAGTCCAGACTGAAAGATTTATTCATAATGAGAGAAAATACAGGGCCTTTTACCGCTCATTTCCTCTGCCAAAGAAAGTTATTCCTGGACAATCCAGGCATACTTATAAGGATGGTGTTCTAAAAATTATAATGCCTAAAACAAATTAATAAAATCCATTTAATCTTATGTCAATTTTAAGCAAAATAAGAAAATTATTTGAAAAAGAAGAGTTAGAGAAAACTGCAGAAAAAAATCTGAATATTGAAGAGCTAGAAAATTGGCTTAAAGAAGAGTCTAATAATACATTAAAAAATTTGAATGGAGAGAAACAGCATCTTCGAAACCAGTTAGATATTGGCCTAACTAGCCTTGAAAATTTTGCAGGAATACTTGAAAATGTAAATTTAAATGAAAGAAAAGAATACGAAAGAATCAAACAAATTACAGAGCTGGGAAAAACAGAATATATCTCTGCAATTAGGAGATTAATAAGTATATTAAGAGAACCTAATGAAATTGGATTTATTTCTGATGAGATAAATAAATTTGCAATATCATCTCAAAAAAGCCATTTCAAGGCGACTTACTTAATAGGAAAGGAAATTGAGGATATTATTATAACTATTTCTTCAATAAGAAAACTGGAAGATGATTTTTTAAAATCAAATAAAGGCATTTTGGAGAAACAAGAGGCATTAAATTATTTATTAGATAAAATTAAAGACAGGAAGGATACAATTTTAGAGAAAAAAGAAATATCTAATGAAATTTTAAAATTAAATGAAATCCTTGCAAAAACAAAAGAAAATATCCGCAGTTTAAACATGAAGATCAATAAAATTGAAGAAAGTTCGGAATCTAATGATAAAAAGAAGTTAATTGAAGAGAAAATTATGATTGATGAAGATCTTAGAATTCATGAATATCATGTTAGATCTATTATTGATAAAAGAGTACTAGAAAAATATATTTATTATTTAAAGAATAATTCTGAAAAAAATATCGAGAAATATATAGAAGATCCAATTGGCTCTTTATTGAAAGATGACGAATTAACAATAAAGGGCATTCTTATTGAATGCGTTCAAAAAATTAAAAATGGCTCTATTAAAATTAAAGAGCCTGAAAAAATTGCCTCAAAGATTAGCTTGGGCATTAGTAAAATTGAAAATTATAAAAATGCAGTAAGGAACCTGAAAGAAAATTCCAAGTTATTATCACATAAAATTGATTCAATTAAGTTAGATACTCCTAATCTCAAGAATGAGATTAATAAGGAAAATATGATAATTGAAGAAAACTCCAGACAGTTAGAGGCTCTCTCTAAAAAAGAGGGAAGACTTCAAAACAAATTAAAGGAAATTAACAGCTATATTGCAAAAAACATCGGTCAATTTGGGCTGTCCCTAACTAATCAAGAAACCTTTTAATACTTTGAAAAACTTAGAGAAACATGCTGGAGATAAAAGAGGCGTATAAAAAAGCTATTCTTGTTTTAGAAAAATGCAGAACAAAAAGAGGATTTAGGGCTGCATATCCTGGCTATAATGGCATTTGGGCAAGAGATTCAATTATAACTTCCCTTGGCGCTTCTTTAATTGAAGATAAATTCAAGGATACTTTTAAGCAATCTTTAATAACATTAGCAAGTAATCAATCTGAAAATGGACAGATTCCAAATGCAGTACTATTAGACAAAAATGAAGTAGATTATAAGTCTATTGACTCTTCTCTGTGGTTTATTATCAGCCATTTTATATTTAAAGAAAGATTTAAAGATAATTCACTTTTAAATAAATATAAGTCAAATATAAAAAGAGCATTGATTTGGCTTTCCTATCAGGATATGGGTGAAGATGGAATGCTTGAACAACTTCCAACTACAGACTGGCAGGATGCATTTCCGCATAGATATGGGCACACTATTAATACACAGGCGCTTTATTATAAAACATTAATTTTGACAGGCCAAAAAAAGAAAGCTGATTTTCTTAAGAAACAAACTAATGATAATCCTGATGTAAATTTATGGAAAGGAGAGTATTATCTCCCTTGGAGATGGAAAAATCATAACAAATATCAAGAGAAAGGAGAATGGTTTGATACTCTAGGCAATTTATTAGCTACAATATTTAATCTTGCAGACAAAAATAAATCAGAGAAGATACTTTCATATATAAAAAATGAAAAAATAAATATGCCCTATCCCATAAAAGCCATCTATCCCCCAATAGCGGAATCCTCAAAAAACTGGCAGGACTATTTTGAAGATTGTGATGCAAGAACACCGCATCATTATTTGAATGCAGGAATCTGGACATATATAGGGGGCTTTTACATTTTAGCACTTATAAAGAATAATAAGATAAAAGAAGCAGAACATCAACTTGAGAAGCTGGCAGAGGCAAATTTAAAGAATAATTTCAGCGAGTGGCTAAACGGCAAAACAGGTATCCCAAGCAAAGATCAAAATCAAGCATGGAATGCCGGAACATATATTTTAGCTTATCATTCTTTGAAAAATAAAAGATGCCTTATTTAACTATCTACTATTTACAAATATCCATTCCTTACAAATTCAGCAGTTAATTTATTCACTTCGTTCATTGGGCCCCTAACAATAAATAAGGTTTTATAGCCAGAATTAGACAAGGCGTCTCTCCAGCCAAACGCCTCCTCTAAATTCTCTCCAAGCCCTACATAATCTATCACACTCTGCCCAGTTCCTCTTTGATTAACAGTTTGGTAATCAAGTCTTCTAATTAAAATTGGCACATTAACTCTGCCATAGCCATCAATAGCAATACTTTCATTTGCAAGAACATTATTATATCCTCCTTCTCTATCCAATATTCCAAGAATATTCTCCAACGCGCTTTTTCTTTCTGGAATATTAAAGTCAATTACAAAAGGCAATGATCTTTGCCCTGAATTATCTTCTGCAATTGCTTCTAGAACATTATTATGCTGTGTAATCTCTTTTTTTACGGCTGCAGGAATTCCGCCGGACAGCAGCCTGTTTTCTTCATCAGTTTTATTTATTTCTCTTATCTCGGTATTTTCATCATTATATTTAGTGTATAGGAATTTTATTTCTCCGTCAAAATCATAGCCTTTAAATTCATAAAAATCCACATAGCCATTATTCGAAGCAAAACTTTTGTTTACATCAGTAATATCTGGTGCGAAGTTCTTCTTCCTATGATTTTTTTTACAGCTTAGGCCGTATAATCCTACAAATCCTGCACCTAAAGCACCAAATGTTATTTTTAAAAAATCTCTTTTTGAAATAACTTTTTCCATAAAATAAAACTTACTGCTTTGTATTTAAACACTATCAAACTCCAACCTATTTTTGCTAAAATAGTCAATAAAATATCACTATCTCAACATCTATATATTTTCAGAAGCCTTGCCTCTTCTAATATTTCGCATTCTGATTTAAGGCTGTCGGCTTTTTTCCTTTCTTCATTGTTTAGTTTACTATATCCAAAAAAGTCTTCAACAAAAATGTAGCCTCTAAAACTTTGCGTGCTTAAATCGAATTTCTCTGTTCCAGTATAAGCATCTAAATCACTATACAAAGCATAACCGCTTGAAAGCCCATTTAGAGAAAAAGGGATGAAATAATCCGGCTTTTTATAATACCATGAAAATGCCGGTGTAAAAAGCACAATATTTTCAGAATTCATTATCTCTGCTTTAACATCAGTGCTTAAATCTTTATACCCTATTATTGGCTCACTGGATGTATGCAATTGCACATTTTCAGGCTTTACCAAAGTCAAATAACTGCTTTCAAAAAATAAATTGCTTGGATAGATAACCACAAAAATTAGAACAATGCTAAAAAATAGTTTATTATTTCTATAAATATAATAAAATAAGACTGATATAAAAATTGGGGCAAGCAAAACAATGAAATATGCATATCTCAAGGCATAAACTTTAACGAATATCAAAGAAAATAACAAAACAATGGATGGTAGAATCAGGATATACGTCAGTCTTTTATTCCAATAAAATCCAAATGGCAGGCCAATTAATGTAATAATTGCAAATGCTCTTAAATGATAAAATAAGCTTGAAGAATAATTTTCAATGTAATTTCCAACCAGTTCTTTATTTCCTGTGCCTATTCCTAAAACACTTGGCCCATAATATAATGACAATATAATAGGTATTATCATTAATTTCCAATCCTTAGGATCTTTGAGAAAAAACCATAAAAAAAATGGAATAATAATCAATCCAGCAATATGGGTGTCTACTAAAATTATTAAAACAATGCTGGCAAACCATGCGTATTTCCTGCTTTCTTTAGATTTATACAATAAAAACAAGCTTAAGAAAAACAAGAATTGAAACATCTGATAAAATCTTGCCTGCCTCGAATAAGCAATTTCTAGAAATAAGACTGCAGTTAATAATGCGCTCACTAATCCTGCGGCGTTGTTTTTTTTATTTTTCTCATCACTAAACTCTCTAGCAATAAAAAAAGCCAAAACAACGCTTCCTACTCCAAAAATAACAGAAATAAATCTAGCTCCAAAATCTCCATCAAAAACGCCAATGGAAAGAGCCATTAAATAATGAAAAGTCAGAGCTCTTCCATAAAATAATCCAGAATCAAACTTAGGAATGCCTTTCTCCAATATTTCTTTTGAAGCCAAAGAAGATATAGATTCGTCAATCCACATATTTCCTAGATCTAGGCCCAATATTCTTAATATAAGGGCTAAAACTACTATCAATGAAAGAATTATTGGAATTCTATGTTTTAAAATGAATATTTTTAATTTGACCATATAAAAAAGTAAATTTTTAATACTTAAATGCTTCGATATTTCAAAATCAGGGCTTTTTCATTATTTTTTCAAACTCCAGATAATATTCTTTTATTTTTGAACTTGATTTTGTGTATGGCCTATTATGGGCTATTGAATTTCTTAAAGATTCAATAAATGTAAGTTTTTCCCCCCACTTTTTAATATCCAAATGGTTGGCAAATATTCTTTTATTAGAATGAAAAATCTCCTTATAATGATAAAAATCTACAAAAAGGAGTAATTCTTCATTTCTTTCCTCTTTTAATGCCTGCTCTCTTCTTCCTGCGCATTTTGCTCGGACAGATGAAGGGATGCCCCTGTCCCACCAATCTTCTTTAAACGCATTATACAGGGCGTCTTTAATAAAATTCCTTATATTATTTTCCAGCAGATAAAGCACCTCCCTATAATCAATATTATCTACATTTTTATTCTTTGAACTTAATTTCAGACATTCAGAAAGATAATATCTCGCTAAAACAGAGTCTGGTACATATTTTATAGCATCTTTAAGATAAATTTCAGCTTCGGTGTATTTTTCCTGCTTGAATAATAATTCTCTCAGGAAAAGTTTAGAAGCCCACATATCAGGATATATTTCTATGGATTCTTTGAATAATCTTTCAATTTCTTTTAACTTAGGAATTTTAATCAGGGGCTGCTGCATTAAATCCTTTGCTTTATAATATAAGCCCATGGCTCTTTTTCTTTCGCCATTTACAGAATTTTCTACTAAAACCTCTTTTTGCATTAATAATTTAAGAGTGCGTTTTATTTAAATTTGTCTTACCATTTTAAAATGGAAATGAGCATTATTGGAGATTAGCAGTTAATTCTTTTTCAATAATTTCCAACTAAACAAATAGTTTAAAAACGCACAAATATCTAGTTTTTAATGGGCAATTACATACCTGAAGAGGCTAGCTGGGATAAAAAGTATATGGAATGGAAAAAAAGCAAAAGTGAAAAGAAATTAGAAAGTTTTAAACTGACAAACATAGAGCATTCTATAAAGAGAACTATAAATGCAAAAAAAGAACCTATAAATGCAATAAATCAGGATAGGGAAGAAATTAAAAAAATAAAATATTCAGACAAAAACAATAAAATTAAGACATTGCTTATAGTATTAGCGTATCTAGTCCCTTTCCTGCTTCTGGCATCTATTTTGACCTATATCTTTCAGCCATTTGGATTTGAAGGCAAAAAATATGAAATTCAAATAGGAAAATTAGATACAAACACAAACAAACCATTTTATTTAGATGAGACAACAGCAAAAAGCTCTCTTTCCAAACCTATTCAGGACGGAGACAGCACATACAGGGAAATTATTTCAACTCGCCCATTTAATTTGATATTCAAACCAGATGTTGTAATTCCAAATTCAGCCCAAGCCACTCTTCAATTAGAATTCCAAGGGAAAAATTCAGATATTTATATTAATAATAAATTGCTTTTCCCAGGATTAGCAAATTATTCTCTTTTAAAATCATTTGATGATCAGGAAGTTTACATAAAAAATGAACTTTTGCCTTATCTAAAAGAAATTGATGAAAATTCAAATAAAGCAACAGACTTCTTAATTGCTAACTTTAAAGGATCAACAGTTTATTCTACATCTTCAATAATTCTTGAAAATCCCACTTTAGAATCAATTTCAAATTACAGTAAAATCAGCTCAACAATAAACACTACTTTTAGAGGCCCTTTAAATCTCGCCCTCTATGGCGAAGATCTAAAAATAAAATTCATAAAACAGGATTTAAATTGGTATGAAGGCGAAGACAACTATAATATAACTGTCAGAGATATAAATAAGAACATTATTTTTGAACAGATATACGGAGATGATGGGAATTCCTTAAACGATTCAAAACTTGGCGAAGAGCAGGAATTCGAAATTAATCTAGAAGGCCAGACCCCATCCGGAGTTTATTTTTTGGAGCTTCAGAATGATAAGAACAATAGGGCGGTAGACGAAACAATAAAGAATATTCAAACAAACACAAATAAAGTTATTGTTTTAGGCAACTTTTTGCCATGGCAGCCGCTGACAATATATACTGAAAATGCTTTTCCAAAAAGTCTAAGCTTTACTTATTGGTGGCCATCTAAGAATCAAAACATTTTAATAAGAAGCAGTGATATTTTCAAAATAGAGCTAAATGAAAGCTATCAATCGATAAAATACCCTTATTTTTTAGATTCAGGAAACTACTCTCTGGAGTTTGAAAAGGGCTATTTATGGATATATAATAACTTTGCCTTCTCATTAAGCAGGGAAAATTTATTCATTCTGCCTTTAATAATACAAGAAACAAAAAACAATCCTGATTTCATTATTATAGACAAAACTCTCTATAAAGAAGAGAGTATAATACTATCACAAAAAATAGAAATAAGCAATGAAGGCAACTCAACAGCTGTCAAACTTGTTAATCCAGAAACAACTAAATTTTTTAAAGCAAAATTATTAATACAATGAATCCCCACATAAAGCCAACAATAACGCATCTCTCAATTAGTTTCATGTCTTTCTTCCATTTAGCCTATAGAAACATTCGCGGGAAGAGGAATCTTTATATTCTTCATCCTTCCTCTATTTAAAAAATCAAAAATCTTATAGCCCTTAAGCTCATTAGTTTTCATATCATGCGCCTCAAATATTCCTTCATCTATTTCGTCAAAGACACATCCAGAAGGTTCTCCGATAGTTATCTCTAGGATATCTGCTTCCTTATCATAGTATATATCTAAATTTTGTTTCATGATTTCCTAATCAGCTTTCTCGTAAAGAAAGCTGTTGTAACAAACCCCTTACCGTTTAAATATTTAACTCCAACCAATAAATAAACTTTCTTCTCCTTCAAATGAAGATAATAATTGCCTTCTTATTATCTAGTGAATGTATAACAATCTTAGATGGTCCAACCAAGGCCGCCTTTATTTCCTCCAAGTAATTAGTCATATAGGGATGCAGGGAAATAGGGGCAGTTATATGGCTCCACCTTTCCCTTGTTAGATATATCTTTCTTCCAGTTTTATCTATAACTTCAAAAATATTATTCATTATGTCAAGACACTTGACTAAAACTCCAGCTTTTAAGCTGGAGTTGTGTCTTGAGCATCCAAAAGACGAGTGCCTTTTCAAACCACGGCTTTTAAGCCGTGGTGGCACATCGTCTTTTTGATTAGTAAAATATTAATGAGTTTAAATAAACTTTTCCATATCGCAAACCCGAACACTTTTAAGCTTTCTATTTATGGACAATTTGGTTGATTGTGTTACCTGCCTTTCCAAATTATCCATTAGAGAATTCGGGACAAAATATAGCATAATTACCAGAATTCTCTTTAATCCAATCTGCCTTATAATCCCAGTAACCAGCCAATTTACTAATAATCCACATAATCCTCCAGCATGCGAATAGTTTAAAAATCATTAATTATCTAAATTTTATATCAATAATCAAATATGAATCCCCGCATAAAACCCACAATAACGCATCTCGCAATATAGAATAAACTGTGGTATCCGAAAATTAGTTCTCAACGCTGATTTATATCGGCCCATGAAATTC
>CAYXLD010000026.1:0-10933 GCA_964465795.1 Candidatus Woesearchaeota archaeon | reverse complement strand
AATTTCATGGGCCGATATAAATCAGCGTTGAGAACTAATTTTCGGATACCACAGATACTGTAGATAAGGAAAGCTTTTTAAACCAATTTTATCTCTTCATTTGAATTAAATAATCAATTCAAACTAAAAATGTTCTATTTATTGGAAGTGGAGGATTATGTAAGAGTTGAGCCAAAGCATTTTGGTCTACCTACAAAAGAAGCTATCGAAAAGCAGCTTAATGAGAGTTATGTAAATAGTATAAATAAAGAATTTGGATATATTATAACTATTTTGAATGTAGGAAGCATAGATGATGGCGTTATAATTCCTGGTGATGGCGCCGCTTATTATCGCTCGAGATTTAAGATTGTTGTATGGATGCCTGAATTGCATGAATTGGTTTATGGAACTATTTCCGACATTACTAATTTTGGAGCATTTATGCAGATTGGACCTGCTCAAGGAATGATACATATATCACAAACAATGGATGATTATGTTTCACTTAATAAAACCGGAACACTTTCTGGAAAAAATTCTAAAAGAAATCTAGCTAAAGGAGATAATTGCATGGCTAGAATTGTTGCTGTTAGTTATAAGGGAGAAAATCCTAAAATAGGTTTAACTATGAGGCAGCCTGGTTTGGGAAAAATTGAATGGTTGGATGATGATAAAAGAAAAAAGGAAGCTTCAGAAAAGCGATTAAGTAAAAAATCAACAAAAGGGGTTAAAAAGAATAAATAATACTATGGCAGACAAATTTGTTAAAATTTTTGAACTAAATGAAAAAGGGATTGAATTGACTAAAATTATTTCGAAAGAAGAGGTAGATAGTTTAAGAGGCAAGATAGTGATTATAGATCCGGAACAATCAGAAATAGGTAAAAATTTAGAGATTAAAAGTAAAGGATTATATGGAGCGAGGTTTAAATAATAAAATGGAAATAATTAGAGATTTTAGAAATGATTTATTAAAAAGGCGAGAAATTTTCTTTTCTCATGAAGATGAAAAAAACCCGGGCTTCCAAAAGACAATAGATAATTGTGCTAAAAGTTTGAAAGTAGAAGCGGATAGAGTAGTTATAAAAAAATTATGGAATAATTTTGGAAGCAAAGTCTTTTTTACAAATGCTTTTATATATGATTCTGTAAAAGATAAGGAAAATTCTGAAAAGAGCGGTAAAAATATAAATAAAAAAGAGGCTAAAAAATAAAGATGGCAACAAAAGTCGGAGGAGCAACAGGAGACAAAAAAGGGAAAAAACCACATAAAAATAAACCTACTTCAAAAAAATATAAACATTATATTATTGAAGGGGATAAAATTAAAAGGGGAAAGATATGCCCAAGATGCGGAGCAGGGATTTTTTTGGCGAACCATAAAAACAGATTATATTGTGGGAAGTGTCATTATGCTGAGTTCTTAGAAATAAAAACTAAATAAGTAATATCATATACACCGGTTTTTATTTACAATAATTATTATATATCTGCTTATATCAGCCTCTTTATGGGGAAGATAGTGTCTATTAATCCTTCAAATGAAGAAATTTATGGGCAGATAGATGAAAGTTCTGATTTTGAAATAATTGAGAAGATAAAAATAGCAAAGGAAAATAAAGAATGGTCTATGAGAAGTGTTTATGATAGAGTCGAGATTATTAGCGGATTAATTGATTTAATAGATTTTGGCAAAGAAGAAATAGCACGTATTATGGCATTAGAGATAGGAAAGCCATTAAAAGCCGGGAGACATGAAGTTGAAATAACGAAAAATAGAATTTTTGATTATTGCCAATCAGTTCCTGATTATATCTCTGATGAACTATTATTTGATTCTGAAAGCGAAAGGAATATTGCTGTTTTTGAGCCAGTAGGGACAATCGCTATTATTACTCCATGGAATGCTCCTGTTTTTATTCCACTCGCTTCAATTATCCCTGCTTTATTATCTGGGAATAATGTAATATGGAAACCATCAGAATATTCAAGTTTTGTTGGATTAAAAATAAGCAAGTTGTTTGAGGAATTGGAGTATAGGGGGTTGCCAAAAACAGCATTTCAAGCAATTATAGGAGGAAAAGAAATTGGAAAGAAGTTAGTTAACAGTAATGTTAATATGATTGTTTTTACCGGTGAGACTGGGGCTGGTATGGATGTTGGGAAAACAGCGGGAAGTCAATTAAATAAATTTGTCTTGGAACTTGGGGGAAAGGACGCAGCAATTATTTTAGAAGATGCTGATATTGCAAAAGCAGCTAGGGAAATAATAAGAATGTCTACAATGTATTCTGGGCAGGTATGTTTTGGTATCGAGAGAGTTTATTGCCATGAATATTTATATGAGGCATTTATAAAATCTTGTATTTTTGAGTCAAATAAATTAAAGATTGGTGATCCTTTAAACGAAGATAATGATATTGGGCCCCTAAGTGTAAAATTTCAGTTAGAAAAAGTCGTTAGGCATATAGAGGAAGCTATTGGCAAAGGAGCAAAATTATTAGTTGGCGGAAAAAGAATAGGCGAAAAAGGGTATTTTATGTCTCCAGGCGTTATGGTTGATGTAAATCATAATATGTCATTAATGAAAGAGGAAACATTTGGGCCTATTACTCCTATCATGAAGTTTAAAAATGTAAATGAGGCTATTAAGCTTGCAAATGATTCAGATTATGGACTGACAGCGAGTATCTGGACTAGTGATTTATTGAAAGGCGAGGAAATCGCAAGGAAAATAGAAGCAGGGACTGTTTCAATCAATAGGCATGGTATGTCTAAAGCAGGATGCCCTTTTGGAGGCTATAAGAAATCAGGAATAGGAAGATTGTATAGCAAAGAAGGCATTAGAGAGTTCTGCAATGTCAAGCATCTTTGGGTTGTTAAGAAATAATAGTCTGCATAATCTTTTATTTTTATCACACTCTTTTGATTCGGATAAACCTTTTTTGCCTTAAATTTAAACAAGGACTTGATTTTCAAAAGGTTTTGAAGAATCTTTTTCTAGAATACAAACCCTTGAAGAGGAGGTCCAATCTTATTAAATAGATAGATTGAACGTCCCCTTCTGGGCAAAAAGAGGTGATTATGTTATAGGTATGTTAAAGTATTTAAACTTTTCGGTTTGTTGTAACTTCTTAATGGGAACAGTAATGTTTTGTATCTTTATTGTAGTATTCTTTCTTTTATTGAATTAATACGAACTTAATTCAATAAATTATATGTAAGAAAAAGCATATAAATACTTTATGATTGATAGATCTATGGAAAATAAAGATTCTTTGAATAAGGGAAAAGTAGGGCAGGAGCAAATACAAGGGCTTTTATTTGGAGAAAAATTAAGCTGGCAGTCAATTATTTATGACCTTATAAATACCGAACAATTAGACCCATGGGATGTTGATATAGGGCTTTTGGCGAATAAGTTTTTAGATAGAGTGAGGTCTTTAGAAGAAGCAAATTTCTTCATCTCAAGCAAGGTATTGTTTGCAGCCTCATTACTATTGAGAATTAAGTCTGAAATACTATTAAACCATTATATTCCAAGTTTAGATGAAATCTTATTTGGAAAGCAGGAGGAAAAGAAGTATATTCAAGAAAGAATAGATTTGGAAGACGATATACCAGAACTAATTCCAAGAACCCCTCTGCCTAGAGGCAGGAAAGTTAGTTTACAGGAGTTAATAGTTGCACTAGGAAAAGCAATAAAAACAGAGAATAGAAGAATAAAAAGAGTGATAATAGATAAACAAAGAGCGCTTGAAACAGGGGCTGTAATGCCAAGAAAAAGTGCTGATATGAAGTCGCAGATTATTTTCTTATATAGCAAATTAAAGGAAATTTTTAGCAGGGATAATAATGAAAAAATTCCATTTTCTAGCTTTTCAGGGAATACAGCAGAAAATAAATTGGCGAATTTTGTGCCTTTATTGCATTTGGATTACCAGCATAAAGTTTTAGCTGAACAAGATAACGCATTTGATGAGATTTGGATATGGTTAAAGCATATTTATGAAAAAAAACATGCTTCAATGTTAGAGCAGATGAAAAAAGAAGCTGAAGAAGCAATGAAAGAAGATATTATTCAATTAGCAAAAGAAGGAGAGCTAGAAAAACTAGAGAAAAAAAACAGAAAAGGCAAGTTCAAGAAAAAAGTTGAGAATAAACTAGAAGCAAAAGAAGGAGACGAAGAAAATAATATAATCAATGATAGCTTATAATAATTATTTTTTCAATTTCGTTAAAAGCTGTTTTTCTGATAAAATAAACTCTTCTCCTGTTGACATTATTTTTAATTTGAATTTTTCCTGTTCAACTTCAGACTCGCCTAAAAATATTACGAAAGGAATTTTCTGGGAGTTTGCGAAATCTAAGGATTTACTTGGCTGTCCTTCGGTCATAGAACAGGGCATATTATTTTTTCTTAGTTTTTTTGCTAATTGTATGGCTTTTCTTTCCTGTTCAAAGGAAATTATTAATATTTTAGGTATGGATTCTATCTCTAATTTTGATAGTTCTTCCTGGCATAAACCTATTAGGGATTCTACACTAAATGAAATACCCACGGCAGGAATATCTCTATTTAATAATTTTCCCACCAGTCTATCGTATCTGCCGCCAGCTAAGAGAGTTGTTTTTTTTTCTGGGAGCACAAATTCAAAAATATTCCCTGTATAATAGCTAAATCCTCTAGCAATTGAGGGAACAAAATTTAATTCTATTCCGTAGATTTTACATTTTTTTATAAAAGAGCTTAATTCCTCTGCACCTTCGAATGCGTTGTCTTTGAAAAATTCAATTGGCTTTTCCATTAATTTAAACAAAGTTATTATTTGATTTGAAGAAGCATATTTTTTCAGATTTGCTTTAACGGTGTCAATTCCTAATTTTTCCATTTTGTCTATCTCACGAAAAACTTGTTTTGATTCTTTTATTTCTACGCTTTCTATAATAGCATTAAGGAGCTTTCTGTTATTAACTTGTATGTTATAATTTTTTATTTTTAATTCAGATAGGATATCAACGGCAAGAGAGATGCATTCTGCATCTGCATCAATTGAAGGATCTCCTATAATATCGGCATCACATTGTATAAATTGCCGGGTTCTTCCTGTGCGAATAGGCTCATCTCTAAAAACAGGCCCTATCTGATATCTTTTAAAGGGCAATTTTATATTGGGATTTTCTTTAAAAATTCTGGACAATTGAAATGTAAACTCATATCTTAATCCTAGATTCCTGCCACCACGATCTTGCAGCTTAAACCTATCTGCAACTGCCCCGTCTTCCTGTTCATTTGGCAGTGATTCTGGCTTCATTAATTCATCGAATTCTATGATTGGTGTTTCAACTGGAAGAAAACCATAAAGCTTGTAATGTTTTTCTGCTATTTCCTTTATTTTATTCCTTTTAAAAGATTCAGGCGGCAAATAATCCTGAAAGCCTTTTACTGTTGATATGTCTAGTTTCATGATTTTTTTAGAATATGAGCGTTTTTATAGTTTTTTATTTCTTTAATGACTTTTCTAATTGGTTTATGAAATCAAATCTTCCTTGAGAGAATCTATTTTCTTCTTGGTCAGGTGACTTTGGCTTTTTAGAAGATGCTGCGTTTATGTAATCCCATAGCATCATTTGCCTTTTATTTATGTCAAGATTTTCGGTTATTTTTTCACATTCTCTTTTGTAAATTGGGCACTTTAAGCATGTTTCTGGAAATGCAGGGTAAGAATTTTGATCTTTTATATACGTCAGCATTTCATTCGCAGTGTCTATTCTTTGGCAGAGATTTTTATAATTGAAGTCAGATCTTGATAGCTCTATAATAGGGCTTTTTTCCACTATAACCCATTCTTTTTTTTCTTTGTCCCATTCTTTACAGGGGTCCAGCATGTAATATTCAAATTTTATTTTTTCGCTGATAAATTCGGATTGCCCGCCCAATATTTAGCTTCTTTTCTTTTTATTCCCATCATTTCTCTGAATTCATCTTCTTTATTGCACAAAATACAGAATGTTAATAAATAATAAGTTGGCTGAAATGAAAATTCAAGATTTTTTTCTATGAATTTCCAAATGCCTGTTTTATAATCTCTTACTCTATGGTTTGGCCTTATCTCGTCTATTTCTCCAGAAAATGCTCTGCCTTTGAAGATATATTTGAACCTTTTAGATATAGTATATCTTTCATGCTCTTTGGCCTCATATATTAAAACTGATTTCTGAAATAATATGGCTGCAGGCTCTTCTGTTAAAAATGGATAATGCTTTAGTCCAATTTTATTGATTTCAGATCCTATTATATATTTTTGCTCGTCGCTTTCCCATATTATTGCATCTCCTCTTATTTTGTTTGTTTTTCCAGGGAATCTAAGCCAGTCATTTTTTATCACATTTCCAAATGCTTCTGCTGATTTATATCTTGTTCTTTTTCTTAAATTATTCAATTTCAGCTCTTCTATTTTACTATGACAAAAAATTCCTTTAGCTAGGGCGGGAGTTGTTATATGCTTTCTTTCACTTCTTTCAAGAAACCATCCTCTAGGGCAGCGAAAGAAATCATCCAGAGATGTAGGGGACCAATACTGAATATCTAATCTTGTCTGTTTTTGCCTTTTCATCCTACTCTTAAACAGAAAGCCTTTTTAATACATTTTGTTATAGGGTTATATGGGAATATTGTTAAAAAAGGGGCCTGGCTTTGTTTTTTCAGGAATAGCTAAACTTGGATTAGTGGCTTTTATTGTATCATTTGCATCGGCTTTAACAAATACGGTATGGGCAGTTTATATCCAGGATTTTGTTAAAAGCCCTGTTTATGTCGGATTAATATCTGCATTTTTAACTATTATTGCTTTTTCATCTTATTTTATTTTTATTCCTTTGGTTGAGAAGCATGAAAAAAATAAAATTTATATTTATTCTCTTGCTTTGGCTATTCCTCTTTATGCATTAGTTGCTTTTGCAAAAAATTTCTATATATTCTTATTTCTTGCTTTTTTTATAACTATCTTGTTTACATTGAGAATTACAAGCTTTGGAATAATTGTTAAAGACAGGTCTAAAAAGGGCCAACTATCAGGCAATGAAGGGTTTTTATATTCATTTATGAATTTATCGTGGGTAATTGCTCCATTAATTGCAGGATATATTGCCAGTGTTTCTGGTTCAAATTTCGTATTTTTGTTTTCTGCTTTATTTTTAGTAATAGGGCTGGTTGTCTTTAAGGCAGTTAATATTAGAGACCACCATGTAAAGAAAAAAGTAGATTCAAATATGAAGAAGAATTTTTTTGAATTCTTTAAGAATAGAGACAGATTCCTTGCTTATACTTTGGGCGCAGGCGTAGTAATCTGGTTTACTCTTATATACTTATTTATGCCTCTGTATATTGTAAACTCTGGCTTAGATAAGTTATGGGTCGGGTATTTCCTTTTCGCTATTTCGCTTCCATTGATTTTTACGGAATACAGATTTTCAAAATTGGCAGGCAAATACGGCTTTAAAAAGATGTTTTTTGCAGGATTTATCTTTGTTGGAGTAATATCAATTATTTGCTTTTTTATAAGTAATATTTATGCAATTATGGGGTTGTTAGTTCTTGCTAGTTTTGGAATGGCAATGGTGGAGCCTACAACAGAGGCCTATTTTTTTGATATATTAAAAAAAGGAGAATCGTCAAGATTTTATGGGCCCTATAATACAAGGGCAGACATCGGCGGCCTTATCGCAAGAGTATTAGCAACTGTTTCATTAGTATTCCTTCAGTTTGAATATCTATTTATTCTATTTGGCATATTCATGTTTTCAATGTTGTTCTTTATATGGAGAATGAGAGATGTTGTTGAAGAAGATAGTTGAAGCTTATTTCACTTTTAAATAATCTGTAATCAAAATATAAATCGGGCCTGCAAAAATATAAAATAGTTTCATGCCTAGAGGAGCATGAATTATTCCCAGTCTTAATAAACTTGGGAAATCGTTATTTAGCCTAATGTTGAATATGTAATATCCAATATATTCTATTATAAAAAGTGCTAAAATATACATTAATGAAATTATTAAAAATTTATGCTTAGTTTTAAGTTTTTCATAAATCTCTCTCAATAATACAAGCCCTCCGGTCCATAATATTAAAGGAAATAAATTTATTCTTCCAATAAGAATATTTTCTGAGATATATTCATAAATGTAATATGAAGTAATTATCAAAGCCATAAAAATAGCAATAATCAGCTCCTGGCCTATTTTCTCTTTATACTTAAAATAATTTATAATGAGCAGAAACAGAACTAATAATGCTAAGACTGTTTTTACATCTATAAATAAAACGAAAATTAAAGAGATCGCTATTGCTATTAATTCAATTAATGGAATTAAACTCTTTTTGAACATTTTAGCACTTTTTTATTAAAATAATATTTAGTATTTAATGCTATGGTTTTTAAGCTATATCTTTAAATATATTTTTTGATTTATTTTATAATGGCATATAATAAAAATATTAAAAAAGATTTGGAAAAGATCTTAGAACCCTCTGATTTTATAAGAACTATTAGAGAAAAAGTATCTGAGGTTGTTTTTATAAAAACTGATTCAAAAAATAAAGGATATATTAGATATAATAGATTTAGCAAAAAGACTTTTGTAATTAATACTTTTCATGGTATGGAAGAGATAATTAAAACTTTGATACATGAGGCAATTCATATTGATAGAGATATTTATCCAATGTGGACAGTATTTCATGTTGCAGATTATAATGACATCGAGAGAGAAATTGAAAATATTACTGACTTGTCTTATTCAACTTATAGGGATGATTTCAAGAGGGTATGTGAATATCTTTTTAGTTCTGGAGAGATATATCAAGACAATCCTTTCATTGGATTACAAATTGAAATTAAAGGGGATAACACTTGGAATTATCTTTTAGACTAATATTTAAGGGCGGTAGGTGGGAGTTGAACCCACTCCAACAGCGCCACAAGCTGTTATGCTACCGTTACACAACAACCGCCATTAATCAGATATAATTAGATAGTTTTTTAATTTAACTATTTCTCATGATATTATGAAATTTAAATATTATGCCTTAAAATTGTGCTTATTAATGATAATTGTTTTTATTTTGCAGATAATATTTTCTAGTTTTACAGCGCTTTTTATTTTAAATAACTTGGCAATAAATCAATACTGGAGGTTTTTAACTTCAATATTTTTACATGGCGGGCCGTTACATCTAATTTATAATTTATTCGCACTCGGTTTATTTGGAACCATATTAGAAAATTTAATCGGAGGCAAAAAATTCTTATTTATATTTTTTATAACAGGAATTTTAGCTAATCTTATATCTGTTAATTTTTATGAAAATTCTTTAGGCGCTTCAGGAGCCATATTTGGAGTTATAGGAGCATTAATTGTAATAAAGCCATGGCTTATAATTTGGGCATTCGGATTGCCCATGCCTATATTTATCGCAGGGATATTGTGGGCTTTGGGTGACTTGCTTGGTGCAATTGGTTTTTTAACGGGAAATCCGATTGATAACACAGGAAATATAGCGCATTTATCTGGAATGTTTTTTGGATTTTTATTCGGCTTTATATTTAAACAAAAAAGGCGAAGGATTAAAGGTGGGAGAAATTTTAATTATGCTCTTGATGAAAGAGCCGTGAGAAAGTGAGAAGATAATTATATGGAGTGATTAGAATATCTAAAACCATCTATTTTTATTTGAATATTTTAAGGAAGCGAATTTTTCATACATAATATCTACATTTTGCTGACAGACAAAGTCGTGATGCCTGAATCCTCCTCCAAAAGATTTCGGGATATGCATTAATTCATGAATGATCACTTTATCCTGCTCCTTCAATGGCATTTTTTCAAATAATTCAAGGAATTCAATCGCATAATGCGCTTTAGTGTTCATTGCTTTTTGCATTAGTTTTCCAAGTGCATGGCATCTGGCGATTGTTCTCTTTGATGATGACCCATGGCTTCTTAGGCAGGATATCCTATTTATGTCTAAATGCGACATTACTAATGTTAAGGCGATCTCCTCTACTCTTTTTTTTAAATCCGGCGCATCAATATAATGCATTTTTACAATAGAATAAATGAGTTTAAAATTATTACTGTGGTTGGATGATATTTTATGAAAACGTTTATATAGTGATTATTGTTCGTTTAAGAATGGCAAAAAAGCTACCTAGAACTTATACTTTATCATGCAAAGATATAGGATCTGATGACTGCGGTTTTTCAGTCACTACACATAGCGTTGATGAAGTAAAAAAAGCAATGTTCGCTCATGCAAGATACTCTCATCCTGAAAAATTGCAAAGTATGACTGAAGAGCAGAAAACAGAAATGCTTAAAGTAATAGATAAAAAGCTTTCTAAAAAAAATTAAATTAAACCTTAAGAATTTTTTTACTGATATTCTCAGATAGAGAATGAAGTTTATTTTTAATTGTAATCTCCCTTATTTCTCTTTCTTTGTTTAATTGAAATATTTCTTCTATTCTTTCATTTTCAACATCTAATTCAAGAAGGCTACCATTCCCAGAAGACATTAAACTATTAAATTTCTCTTTTGATAGCTTTATAACTGCAGGATATTTGTTGGCATCCATTTCAAATTTATATTTATTATTATAGACTAATATAGTCCCTTCATTTGTCTGATAGTATAAATTTCTTGATATGTAAAAGCTTCTTAAGGCAATATATATTTTCATAAATAAAATATTCTATCTTGGTTTTTAATCTTTATTATCTCTTTTAGAATTTAGAATCTGCAATATCTATGATTTCATTATTGTTTAATGTTCTATCAAAGATAAATACTTCATCGATAAATCCGTTAAAAGACAAATTATTATCTTGTATACCTCCAACTCTCAAGAAGTTATTCGTGCTAATATCTAAATTTCCTGATGTTGCGC
>CAYXLD010000025.1:0-11611 GCA_964465795.1 Candidatus Woesearchaeota archaeon | reverse complement strand
CCAAGTAATCTTTATGTTAAGTTATAGGCTGGACTTAACACTTAGGAAAGATTTAAAAAGGCTGAAATAAGAATTAAGTT
Organism: Candidatus Woesearchaeota archaeon; assembly: GCA_964465795.1. Taxonomy (GTDB): domain Archaea; phylum Nanobdellota; class Nanobdellia; order Pacearchaeales; family GW2011-AR1; genus JAUSIK01. The sequence goes on along the minus strand of CAYXLD010000025.1, from coordinate 11,531 downwards.
ATAAAGTTAGGCCAAAGATCAGAAATAAAAACTCTCTTCTCATACCTTAATTTTATAAGTTGAATATGGAAAATGGAAAACATTTGAGAAGGGAATTTTTGTTCTTATTAGAAGTTCTAATAAATAAAATCCGGGAGGTTAAACGATGAATCGATTTGGCGGAAACAGAAACGGTGGATTCAAGAGAGACTTTGGTCCTCGAGTAATGCATAAAGCAATTTGTGCAGATTGCAAGCAAGACTGTGAAGTTCCATTTAAACCAACAGAAGGAAAGCCAGTTTATTGCAAAGAATGCTATTCTAAGCATAGAAAGTTCTAAATTTTCTAACTAAACTAAGAATTTTTTATTTTATTTTTTATCAACATGATAGAATCTGCATCATGCAATTTTTAGAACAGCATGAGTGCATTTTCCTTTCACATTTCGGGCAGATAAAAACCAGCTGGTCGCAGAATTTATTTTTACAGTTTCTGTAAAGATCGCATGGCTTTTCACAATGAGTGCAATTATTCAGAGGATTTTCCTTCTGGCCTATTGGGGAGGTTATTCTCTTATCAAATACAAAACATCTGCCTTCCCAAATAGTATTCGGATAGTCCTGGCAAAAATTTATTATCCCTCCATGCAATTGGAATACCTTATTAAAGCCTTGTTCAACCATGTATGCAGATGCTTTTTCACATCTTATGCCTCCTGTGCAATACATAACTATATTTTTTTCCTTGTTATTTAGAAATTTATCTACAAATTCTGGAAATTGCCTGAATGTCTTTATTTCTGGAGAGATTGCATTTTTGAATCTGCCTGCTTTAAATTCATAATCGTTTCTTGCGTCTAGAATTATAACATCCCTGTTGTTTTTATAGAGCTCTAAAAATTCCTTTGAGCTTATGTATCTGCCTTTATTTTTTATATCTACTTTCTTGTCAAGCCTTATTATTTCTTTTTTTATTTTAACTGCAATTTTATCAAAAGGATGGTATAATCCAAATTCTTCTTTAAACTCAATATCGAAAAATCTTTTGTCTTTCCTTAATTCTGCTTTATATAACTCTATTTGTTTTTTTGTTCCAGATACAGAGCCATTTATCCCTTCATTTGCTATCAACACCTTTCCCTTAATTCCTAGACTTTTGCAAAAATTTAAATGAATTTCTTTAAACTTTTTAGGATTTTCTATTCCGACAAATTTATAGAATAATATTATTTTTATACTCATGCAATTATAGTTTTTCTTGGTTATTTAATTATTTGCCCTGCTATAATTTTTAGCTTAAAGCCTAAAGAATTCATCCAAATTTGATTTTTTGTTTAATATCTTATCAGCCATATACTTCGCAGACATGACACATACTACTTGTGAGCCGCAGCCAGCGATTGCTAATTGGTTTCCTTTTTTGTCTATGACAGGAATAAGATCAGGGGTTGTGCCGAAATTTCCAGACCATGCATATTTTATCTTTAATTTTATTTGAGGGAATAAGTTCTTAAGAAACCCTTTAATATCTTTTAGATGGGCATAGTGCGGATGTGTTTTTCTTTGGCTTCTAGATACTATTTTATCCCCGAAGCCTAATAAGATTCTATTATCTTTTGTTATCTTAAGATAATGATATTCATCCTCCGAATCCCAAACAAATTTTTTTTCTAAAAGCCCTATCTTTTTTAATTGCTCATTGGAAAGTTTTTGCGTAACTGCTATTGTTGATTTTCTGTTTTTTACTTCTTTCTTTTTATAATCTACATCAACAGCCTTTATCATCTTATTGAATTTTATTTTTCCAAAATATGTAAGGGCGGTGTCTTTTTTAGTTTTAAGCAGGGCTGTTTTTTCATATATTTTAACTCCTCTTTTTTCAGATACCTTTGCTAATGCTCTTACATGCTTAAGAGGATTGATTGATATTCCATGATTTTTGGATAATAGGGCATGCTTAAATAAAGGAGTATTTAAATATTTTTTTAGTTCGTCTCCTGAAATTAGCTTGGAATCTTTTTCTATTGTTTTTTCAACTTCATATTCCTCCATAACATAATCGTGATCTCCTTCATGCATGCCGCCAAATATTGTATTTTGAGGCTCAAAATCACAGTTTAATTTCTCTTTTTTAATTATCCCTTTCACTATTTCAAGACCTTCTTTATTTCCGTTCCAATAAACTAAGCCATTTTTTCTTCCAAAAAGCCTTATCAATTCACTTAAATCTATCTCTCCTTTTAATACTAATATGCCTGCTGATTTTCCTGTAGCACCGCTGCCAATGGTTTTTTTTTCAATTAAAACAATATTTTTAGCCCCGCCAATTGAGAGAAAATAAGCTAGGGAAACTCCTGTAATACCTCCTCCAACAATTAAATATTCACATTCTATATCTTGCTTTAATTCAGGTCTTGATTTATAACTTGGATTTTTCCAAAACACCTCGTGCTTCATTTTGAAAAGAAGAGCGTTAGATATTTAAATCATTCTGTATATATAGCTGGGAAAAGAGGAAAAATGAAATACGACTTTGTTGTTTTAGGAGCTACTGGAATGCAAGGGAGAATCGTATCTAAAGATTTGCTTGAAAATAAATATTCTGTTTTATTGTGCGGCAGAGATAAAAGCAGGATAGAAAAGATATTGAAAAAATACAAAAAAACAAATTTTTCATATGTTGATTTGAAGGATATAAACAATACTGCTGATGTGATAAAAGAATCGCGAGCGAATGTAGTAATTAATTGTGCTGAAGGGGACTGGAATCTAAATGCTTTGAAAGCCTCAATAAAGGCTAATGCTCATAGTATCGATTTAGGCTCTGAAATTCCAATGACAAAGCAACAATTTGCTTTAGACTGGTTTTTAAAAAGGAAAAAGTTAACTCATATAACTGGCTGCGGCTCGGTTCCTGGTATTGGAAATGTTATGTTGAACTATGCTGTGAACAAACTAGATAATGTAAGTGATATTTTGGTTGGCTTTGATTGGAATTCTAATATAAAAAGATTTGTTGTTCCTTTTTCAATTCAAAGTATAATAGAAGAATTTACAGATCCTGCTATGATATTAAATAATAAAAAATTTGTTAAAGTAAGGCCTTTAGATTACATAAAAAACTATCATGATAATTATGCTGGAGATCAAAATTGTTTTCCGGTAAGACACCCTGAAACATTTACTTTCTATCATTATTACCACAAAAAAGGCTTGAAGAATCTGCATTTTTATGCTGGATTCCCTGAGCATTCGTTTGAGATTATTAAGAATTTAATTGAGCTTGGTATGGGCAGCAAAGAAGAGGTTAATGTAAACGGTTTAAAGGTTAAACCAGTCGAAGTTTTAACAGAAGTTCTAAAAAGGCTAAAAATACCTGATGGATATATTGAAAAAGAAACATTATGGGCTAGAATTCTTGGAATGAAAAAAAATAAAAAAGTGATTATAAAGATGATTTGTCACGTGCCTACGTTAAAAGGATGGGAGGAGGCAGGATGCAATGTTGATACTGGAATGCCTGCAAGTATAATGGCCCAAATGATAAAAAAGGAAATTATAAATGATCGAGGAAGTTTTGCGCCTGAAGGAGCAGTACCTGCAATTCCGTTTTTTGAAGAATTAAGAAAAAGAAATATGAAAGTTTATGAAAATGGAAAGTTAATTAATTGAATTATATATAATTTTAAATAATCTTGTTTTTAAAATTATTTATGGAGTTTAATAGGGAAATTAATAATAAACACTTAGAGATTCTTGCATACAATTCCGGATTTCAATTCACCAAAACCTTTTTTCCTTGTAAATCTGGAAAGATTGGAAACTATCATGTGCGAAGTGAGGTTGTTTTAAAAGATGGACATCATTATAGAGAGGCAATTTATGATTTAAGAAACCTTATAGATGCAACAATTTCTACTGGGGAATATGATATTGTCTCTGGGGGAGAAAACAGAGATTGGATATTTTCTTATCCTTTGGCTTTTCTTTTAGCAAAAAAGCATGTTTCTTTATATAAAAATGGCAAAGTATTAGGAGATTTAAGTAACAAGAGAGCTGTGCATATTTCTGATTTAGACAATGGTGGTTTTTCAATAAATAAGTGGAGTTCAATTATAAAAAATAAAAATGGAGATATAAAAAATATTTTTTTCTACATTGACAAGTGTGAAGATGGTGTTCTTACTGTAAATAATACGGGTATTGAAAGCAGAGCCTTGGTCTATTTAAATTCTGAATCCTGGGATTATTTATTAAACATTAAAGCAATTGACAAAGAGACACATAGTGCGATTAATGAAAGATTTGAAGATAAAGAAAAATGGGCAAGAAACATGCTAACATCGGATGCTGGGATTAAAAGAATTGCTGAATTATGCAATTCTAAAAAAAGAAATGCTATGCTGGACGTGATAGATAACCATCCTGATATAAAGGAGGATATTTTAGAAAGATTAAAGGGAGTATAGAAAATCTTATTAATTCCTGAAAACTATAATATCATGCTGCCTCTTAATACAATAAGTGATAGAATGTCGAAGCTTAGAAATTGGGCTTTGGATGGAAGTTCCATCACAAAAGATAAACTTTTTAGAGACTTTAAAGAAAGTATGGAATTTGTAAATAAAGTCGCTGAAATCGCTCAAAAATACAATCACCATCCTACTATTCTAGTTAATTATAACAACGTTAGGCTTGCTTTAACTACACATTCTGCCAAAGGGCTAACATTAAGAGATTTTGATGTTGCTGAAGAGATTGATAAGTTGGGATGAGTTTAATTTGATATTGTTTTCTCTTTCTTTTTAAAATGGACAAAAAATTCTGTGGGGGATAGTGGAATTATCTCGGCTTTAATATTATCTCCTTTTATCATTTGAGCTGGAAACCTTACAAAAATATTAGAGCCATCAAAATTTCCTGATCTCTCGTATACTATTCCTTTTTTTGATATAACATTGGCTACTGCTAGTGCTCTATCCAGCCTTTTTGCTTGTTCACCATCAAGATATTCTTTGCCACATTTTTCACATCGGAAGGCTTCTAGATGAACTGTTAATGAAGTTTCTGGAAGATCTACTTCCAAAGAGACTTTAGTCATCTTTTTATTACAGCTATCACAGTGTAATTCTTTAGACTTAAATGCATCTTTACTAATCTTAAATTTTACTTCTTCTTCAAAATCTTCCGGGGTAATTTCTATTTCTTCTTTCATTTTAGCTTTGTTTTCTTTTGTATAGTTTAATTTGCCATTTCGATGAGGGATGGGCTGTAACTATCTTTGCTTCTTTAGTCTTAGGACTATAATTAAACGCTATAGTAACATATCTACTCCCTTTTCCTAATGCTATATATCTTCCTAATTTTGTTCTTGTAAAATATGGTTTATCTTCTAATAAAACATTCTCTATTTCTTCCATTGTTATTCCATGCTTGTTATATATTTTAATTTTCGTATGAATTGATATTTTTACTGCTTCAATAATCATTATTATACCATACGGAAAAGCATACGCCTATTTAAATATTTTTATTTATAGTTATTACTTAATTATAGTTACACAAAAAAGATTTAAATAGTTTGAATTTTAGAAATTTTTATGAGAGAATTGATATTAAGGCCTGAAGAAATAGTTGTTCCTTGTGAATATAAGGTAGGAAACGAATCTATATTAAAGATCTAGATGATTAAGGCATTTTCAGACAATGTATGCGGGAACAATTTGCCTGTGTGCTTGAACTTCTCAAGTCTTTATTTTAATCCATATAGTGAACTAGAAAAATAAGAGGAAATTAATTTTATATAGTCTTGTTATCTATATTACTCATGCAAATAAAAGAGTTCATGAAAACCCCTTATGTTATTGACAAAGATGTAAGCCTAATTGACGCTGCTAAATTGATGAGCGCGAAGAGAATAGGCAGCCTTATATTTGTTTTAAAAGGGAAGATTAAAGGGATAATTACAGAGAGCGATATGCTAAAGAATTTTGGGAAGAATAAGAAAGTCTCTGATATTATGTCGAAAAATATAATTACTATTTCAGATGATTATAGCATGGAAGATGCGCTGAAAATTATGAAAGATAATAAAATAAAAAGACTGCCTGTGATAGATAAAGGTAAAAACCTTGTCGGGATTGTTACAATGACTGATTTAGCAGCTAATATTGATAAATCTGATGAAGAATTTTTCTTTAATTGATGATGGCGCCTAATCTTTTATTCTTGCTTCTGGCAATTCCTATAGGATATTTAATTGCCTGGCTAGCGAGAGATGAATTAATTGCTGGGAAAAAATTTTTTAAGGCACTAATTGGGGCGGCTGCTATCTTAATTGTTATATTTTCTTTTTTTGGCAACTTATATATTGTATTAACCCTTATCTTTATTTCTGTTGTTTCTTTTGTTAGCTTGAAAAAAAGTTACGATAAAATATGGACTGGAAAGCTTTAATTTTTATTAGTTTAAAAAATTTATATATAAGGGAAAATATAAAAGGCTATAAAAAGTTAATTTATTATAGCAAATAAAAATGTACAACGCTCAACAAACTGAAAAAGAAATCTTAGAATTTTGGGAAAAGAAAAGAATATTCGAAAAACTTAAAACTAAAAATAGTGGGCGGAAAAAATGGAGCTTTATTGACGGCCCTATTACTGCGAATAATCCTATGGGAGTTCATCATGCGTGGGGCAGAACTTATAAAGACCTATATCAAAGGTTTAAAGCAATGCAAGGATTTGACCAAAGGTATCAGAACGGATTTGACTGCCAAGGATTATGGGTTGAAAGAGAGGAGGAAAAAGACCTTGGCCTGGAATTAAAAGAAGATATAGAAAAATTTGGAATTCTAAATTTTGTAAAGGCTTGTAAAAAAAGAGTGGAAAAATATTCTAAGATACAAATAGAGCAATCTATTAGACTGGGGCAGTGGATGAATTGGGAAGAAAGTTATTATACAATGTCGGATAATAACAATCTGCATAATTGGCATCTTCTTAAAACTTATTTTGATAATGGATGGCTGTATAAAGGGAAAGATGCTGTACCTTGGTGCTGGAGATGCGGTACCGCTAGTTCTAAGCATGATATTGTTACAGAAGGATATAGAGAGACTATTCATACTGCATTATTTATGAAATTCCCATTAATGAAAAAACCAGGTGAATATTTTTTAATATTTACTACAACCCCCTGGACTGTCCCTGCTAATGTTGGTATTGCACTAAATCCAAATATTGAATATGTTAAAGTTGAAAATAAAGGAGAAAAATACTGGATTGCGAAAAAAAGAATTGAAGAGATCGATGGAAAATATGAGATTCTTGACTCTAAATTTGGAAAGGATCTTAAAGATATTAAATATATAATGCCATATAAGGATTTAGATATTCAAAATAAATCTCCTCATAAAGTTGTATTATGGGATTTAGCTTCTGAGGAAGAAGGAACAGGAATTGTACACATTGCCCCAGGCTGCGGAACAGATGACTTTATTTTGGGGAAGAAAGAGGGACTTCCTGCAATATCTCCATTAAATGAATCAGGCATATTTGAGACAGGCTATGGCAATTATAGCATGAAGAAGTATAGCGAGGTTAATAAAGAAGTATTGGAAGATCTTAATCAAAGAAAATTTGTCTATAAAACGAAAAACTATAGGCATAGATATCCTCATTGCTGGAGGTGTGGAAAAGAACTAGTTTTTAGACTTGTAAATGAATGGTATGTAAAATGCTCGGAGATAAGAAAAAAATTAATTAGTGAAAATAATAAGATAGTATGGTGTCCTGAATATGGTAAAATTAGGCAAGAAGAATGGTTCAAAAATATGAGTGATTGGTTGATATCTAGAAAAAGATACTGGGGTTTGCCTTTGCCTATCTGGGAATGTTCGTGTGGTGAGATGGAAGTTTTTGGAAGTTTAAAAGAGTTAAAAAGTAAAGCTATTGACAAAAATAAAGTCGATAATCTTCCTGAAATACATAGGCCTTGGATAGACGATATAAAAATAAAATGCTCAAAGTGCGGAAAAGATGTTTCTAGAATTTCTGACGTTGCAGATGCTTGGCTTGATGCAGGGATTGTTCCGTTCTCTACTTTAGATTATCTTAATAATAATAAATACTGGCGGGAATGGTGGCCTGCTGATTTTATATGTGAAAATATGCCAGGACAATATAGGGGATGGTTCAATGCTTTAATGTGGGCGAGCGTTGCATTGACTGGAAAAGCTCCATTTAAATCTATTTTAGGATATGAAACTTTAAAAGACGAGAAAGGAGAAGAAATGCATAAAAGTAAAGGGAACGCTATATGGTTTAATGAGGCTGTTGAAAAGATAGGTGCAGATCCCATGAGGCTGCTTTATACATTACAGACTCCTTCACAAGAAATGAGGTTTGGTTTTAATGTTGTGAAAGAACCTAAAAATAATTTGAATATCTTGTACAACATTAGCAAACTAATTAAAAAAGTAGGAAGAAAAAAAGGAAATAATGCGGAAGATAAATGGATAAGAAGCAGATTTAATACTTTAGCAAAAAATGTCACGGAAGAACTAGAAAAATTACATCCGCATATAGCTTGCAGAGAGCTGCAAAACTTTTGGCTTGTTGATTTAAGCAGGAGGTATATACAACTTGTGAGAGATAGATTGGCTGCTGACGACCTTGGTGTTAATAATTTATTAAATGAAATATACTTTGGATTAATTAAGATGCTGGCGCCTATTGTCCCTTTTGTTACAGAAAAAATCTGGCTGGAATTACTGGAGAAGAAAATAGTAAAAGGAGAATCTGTTCATTTAACAGAATGGCCTAAACCCAATAGAAAATATATAGATGTAAAATTGGAAGAGCAATTTAAGACAGTCTTTGAATTAATTGAGCTCGGACTTGCACAAAGAGATAAAGTGCAAATTGGGCTTAAGTGGCCTTTAGCAAATGCAATATTGAAAATACCTAAAGAAATAAAACTTGACCAAAGCATGAGGGAAATTATTATGAGGCAATTGAATGTAAAATCTGCAAAATTTGTCATAGGCAATGAGTTTTCTGTTGAATTAGATACTGTTATGACTAAAGAGCTAGAGGCAGAAGGATATACCAGAGAATTTGCAAGAAATATTCAATCAATAAGAAAAAAAGAGGGGCTTAAAAAAGGAGATCTTATAAACATTAAAATTGCTGCGAGAAAAGAAGTTGTCAAGATGCTGGAAGGTCATTTGAAATTCTTGAAGAATAGAATTAACGCAAAAAATGTTGAATTCAGCAATGATTTACCTAAAAAGACAGCAGAATTTACTATTAAAAAAGATAAAATAATTATTCTTTTTTTGTAATTGAAAAGGGGCACATCTTCAAAAAGATTTAAATAGTATAGGTATTTAATTTAATAAAGAGGTTGAACAAACAGATGATAATAAAAGATGAATTTTTAAGCAGATTAAGAAAAATCTTTGACTTGAATCTATATGAAGCAAAGGTATGGACTGCTTTGTTGTCTAGAGGAGTTTCAACAGCTGGTGAATTGAGCAATATTTCTGATGTTCCGAGGTCAAGAACATACGATATATTAGAATCATTGGAAAAAAAAGGTTTTGTTGTAATGAGGCTTGGCAAACCTATTAAATTCGTTGCATTGAAGCCTGAGGAAGTAGTTGAAAGAGTTAAAAGGAATCTTGTAGTTGAAGCACAGAATAAGACAAAACGTCTGGAACAACTTAAAAATGATGATGTTTTAATTGAATTAAATTCATTATATACAAACGGTGTTAAGTTTATAGAGCCATCGGATTTATCTGGAAGTTTGCGAGGCAGACAGAATGTGTATAATCATCTTGATATGATGATAAGATCTTCTGAAAAAGGAGTTACTATTGTAACTACAGCAGAAGGATTGAATAGAAAATTCGAGGCTTTACTGCCTGCTTTAGAGAAAGCTAAGAAGAGAGGGGTAGAAATTAAAATTGCTGCTCCAATTGTAAGTGAAAATTACAAAATAGCTAAAGAGTTATCAAAGGTCGCAGATATTCGAGATAGCAGTAATGCTAAAATGCAGGGTAGATTTAGTATGATTGATTCCTCACAACTTCTTTTTATGCTCTTAGATGACAAGAAAGTACACCCAAATTATGATGTTGGAGTCTGGCTATCCAGTGAATTTTTCTCACAAATTTTTGAACAGATGTTTGCACAAAGCTGGATCCAGATGACTCCTTTATCAAAGCTCAAGCTTAAAGGATGATTGAATATATCTGCCCTTTTAATTTTTATATAGATTATGCGCGTAAAATTGGAATAAATAAAAAGGATCTAATTAATAATATAATTATTACCTCTATTAAAGATCCACAACAAGAATTAGAAAATGGCCTGGGAGAAATTAAAATATTTTATTATTATCGGCCACAAATTCTCTTTTATTCGACTGAGAATGGTTATAAACAGGTTATGATTGCCGGTTCTCAATTCATTCTGAATAGTGCTGCCTGCCAAGATATTAAAGAAATATGCAATATAGGAAAGCTCTTGAATGAAGAATACTATTTTGCCTTATCTGGAAATGGATTCTGCAATATTAGTGTGCGAAATAATAAAATTACAAGATCTCAAACATTTATTAATGAATGCAAAAAAGAATTCTTTGAAATTGGAAAAAATTATCAATGTGCTTTAGAAAACATGCTTGATATCTATAGTAAAAAAAGCTGATATAAATAAGTCAAACTTTTAATAGGCATATTATATTATATTATCATGTATATTGATGCTCATTGCCATCTAGATTTATGCGAAAACATTGAAAGATCTATAAAAGCTTCAAGAAAAAAAGGAGTGAAAATTATAGTCAGCAATGGTGTAAACCCAAAAAATAATATTGATGTACTTAGATTGTCAACAAAATTCATAGAGGTTAAAGCTGCCTTGGGAATATACCCGAATGATGGGTTAGAACTTAGCGATGAAGAAATTGAGAGGGAATTAGATTTTATCTACAAAAATAGAGATAATATAACTGCCATAGGAGAAATAGGGCTTGATCTAAAAGATACCTCTGAAATAAATAAACAGAAACAAATATTTATTAGATTCATTAATCTAGCAATGAAGATAGATAAGCCTGTTATAGTCCATTCTAGAAAGGCTGAACTTGAATGTATTGAAGTCCTTGAGATGGCTAAAGCGAAGAAAGTTTTAATGCACTGTTTCTTAGGAAAATTTAATCTTGTTCAAAGAATTGTGAAAAATGGATGGTTTTTATCAATACCTTCGAGTGTTAATTACAATGAACATTTTCAGAATATTGTTAAAAAAATAGATATTGATAATTTATTATGCGAGACAGATTCCCCCTATTTACATCCTTTAAGAAAGAAAAATAATGATCCTTCTAATGTAATATTCGGCTATAAAAAAATTGCTGAATTAAAAGATATTGGTGTAAAGGATGCTGAATATGCGATTGGGAAAAATTACTTTAAATTATTCATCTAGACATTGTCCGGAGTTTGACTGAAAAATAGTTATTCTCGAGAAATTTAGGTAG
>CAYXLD010000024.1:0-11785 GCA_964465795.1 Candidatus Woesearchaeota archaeon | reverse complement strand
ACTATTTTAGCCTATCGCTAAATTTAGAAGTGGTTAAAACTCATCGGAGATACTCGTTAGTTTAATCTTCTTGAAAAATCCTTATCCTGTCCATTGGTTGGCTTCTGGGCAATTCACCCAATTGCATTCCAAGTCTTTTAGCATACGTATTATTTATCTCAACATAGTTTTCATCTATATTTATATCCATATCATTAATTCTTATTACATAATTGTAAACAGCATTAAGTTCAATATAGCCCAGATCTTTATTGAATCTTTTTGTAGAATCCCCGGAGCTGGGTATTATAGAATAATCTCTAAATATTTCTTCCAAGCTTTTCTTGATCTTCAGAGTAATATCTCTAAAATATTTTTTTTCCCATTTTTCATTATCTATTTTATACTCTATTTTGTTTTCATGAAATCTATTTATTAAAATTTCAAAAGAAATTCCTGCTACCCGCTTTAAATATTCTTTTTTACTCATCAATTTATAAAGCTTAGCTAGTATATAAGATTTATTTATATGAAGACTCTTCAATATAAATATTTTTAAAGCATGTTTTATTTTTTTTGAATGAAATCAGAAATTGGCAAAATAAATTTAAAAAATATGTCTTCATGGAGCGATTTAGTTATTATCAGAAATAATAGGGTTATTAAGGTTGATTGGGAGGCTGATTTCTCATTAAAGGATTTTTTAGATAATGTAAAAGAGTATAAAGAGTCCAAGGCAGTATTCAAAGAAATATCTAATTTATATTCATTTCTGCATGATAAAAGAGTCATTTTAAATCTTTCATCTCCAGACTTATCACCAGCTGCAAGAAAACTAGCAATATCCCCTTCAGAATATAAAGTTAGAATTGAAGATAATGCATGGTTTAGGGATTATTATAAAACAGGACCAAAGCATAATGGAATAATTTATTGCTTCAATAAATTATATATCAGAATAGCACAGGATTGGGTCGAAGCATGTAATAAGCATGATCCAAAAAAAGAGGCCTTTCTTTCAGTTTAAGAAGCCTTATAAATTAGTTTCTCTTTAATTTTAAATGAATAAAAAGGTTATTTATGTAGGTGCAGATCATGCTGGCTTCTTTTTGAAAGAAAAAATAAAAGATTACTTAGATAAAAATAAAATCAGCTATGAAGATCTGGGCGGGAATGGCGATAAAGAAGATGATTATCCTGATTACGCCCTCCTTGTTGCTAGAAAAGTTTCTAAGGGTAAAAACGCTAAAGGAATTCTAATTTGCGGCACTGGAACAGGAATGGTAATTGCCGCGAATAAAATTAAAGGAATTAGAGCCGCAGCAGGTTATGACAGTTATTCTGCTATAATGTCAAGGGAGCATAATGATTCTAATATCTTATGCCTGCGGGGGCAAAAATTCTCTGATCAGGATAATTTAAAAATTGTAAAGCTCTGGCTTAAAAGCAAATTTAGCAATGCAAAAAGACATAATAGAAGATTAAGAAAGATAAGACAATTGGAATAGTATAGAAATACTTTTAATTGGTTAAATTTTTATAATATATGGAAAAATACAAATTGATAGACAGGCTTCATAAAAAGGCCGTTATGTATTTCAATATCTCCATCGATTCATTGTATGAGGCAAAATATCAAGAAATTGGGAAAGCATATTTCTCGCTCGCAGAAGAAATCATAATGAATCAAGTAAAAGCTTCAGATTTGAGGGAAAAATTATCTAATTTGGAAAAAGAAGCTAAACTTTTGATAAAGAAAGAAAAGCCTTCTTAATCTTATTCCTCTTTAGAATTAATTATCTTCATATCATCCATTTCATCTTCTTCATGTGAATGCTTGGTATATTGTTTAGATATCGAGTAGATAGTTATTCCTTTAGTGCTGTATATTATTTCCTCTCTAGGCATCTTTTATAAAGGCTTTTTAACTATATAAATATATTTAAAATGACTAAAAGAGAAATAGACATAGATATAGAATATAAAAATAATTTTAGGAAATATTTGGATATAGCTAAGTCTTATCGAGGAGTTTTTTTATTTATAATATTTTTAGTCCTTGTTTATGAATCTTTCCACGTTATCGAAAAATATCTGTTTAAAATAATTTTAGACAGTGGCGGAGAATTTTTAGCAGGTACACTGGCTTCTGAATTGTTAGTTAAAATATTGCTGATAATTGCTGCAGTCTATGTAGGCATCTCACTGCTGAAGCTCGCGAACCATTGGTTAAGAATAGGTTACTTGAATAAGCTTGAGACAAATATGATGTTTGATTTAAAGAGGAAATTTTTTAATCATATCGTCCATTTAGACTATAATTTTCATACAACCCATAAAACAGGGAGTTTAATCTCAAGATTAAATAGAGGCGGCAGAGCTTTAGAAAGCTTAACAGATTTCTTGGTATTTAATGTGGCTCCCTTGGCATTGCAAATAATATTAGTTGGAACATCAATTTACTTATTCGATCTATCAGCCACAATCGTGATAATAATTACATCAGCGGTCTTTATTTTATTTGGCTTTTATATAGCAAAAATTCAGAAGAATGCCCAAATACTTGCAAATGATGCAGAGGATATTGAGAAAGGGGCTATTGCAGATGTCTTCACCAATATTGACTCTATAAAATATTTCGGGAAGGAAAGCTTGATTAAAGAAAAATATAGGGCGTTGTCAGAAGATACAAAGAATAAGCTAGTCAAATTATGGAACTACCATAGATTATTTGGCGTTGGAGAGAGCTTTATACTTGCCATTGGCACCTTTCTAGTTATTTATTTCCCATTGCTGAAATTTCTCAATAACGAGCTTTCAATTGGAACTCTGGCTTTCATATACACTGCATATGTAGGTTTAATGGGCCCTTTATTTGGATTCGTTCATGGAGTTAGAGGATTTTTTCTTTCGCTTGGAGATTTTCAGCAATTATTTGAGTACGACAAAATTAAGAATGAAATAGAGGACAAACCTAATGCAAAGAAGTTAAAAATTCAAAGGAGCGAAATAATATTTAGAAATGTGCGATTTAAGTACAGAACAGGTAAGGGCGCGATAAATGGGATATCCCTTAATATTAAACCAAATGAAAAAATTGCTTTAGTAGGGCGCTCTGGATGTGGAAAAACAACTCTTCTAAAACTTCTATACAGATTTTTTGACGTTGATGAAGGAGAAATTTTAATTGATGGCGAAAACATTAAAAATTACAAGCAGGAATCTCTAAGGTCAGAATTATCAATTGTGCCTCAAGAAGCGATTTTATTTGATGATTCGATCTATAATAACATAGCATTTTCAAACCCAAAAGCAACAAGGGATAATATATTCAAGGCAATAAAATTTGCACAATTAGACAAGCTAATAAATGACCTTCCTCAAAAAGAGAATACAATTGTTGGTGAAAGAGGGGTTAAATTGTCTGGTGGAGAAAGGCAAAGAGTTTCAATTGCAAGAGCAATCTTAGCCGATAAAAAGATTTTGGTTTTAGACGAAGCAACATCCTCGCTGGATTCAGAAACAGAGCATGAAATTCAATCCGCTTTAGAAAACCTGATGAAAGGCAGGACATCAATAATTATAGCGCATAGGCTCTCCACAATAATGAAGGCAGATAGAATAATAGTTTTGGAGAAAGGAAAAATAGTCCAGATTGGCAGGCATGCTGATTTAATTAAGAAGCAGGGGCAATACAATAAATTATGGAATCTTCAGAAAGGAGGATATATAAAAGAATAGATGAAAAATAAGATCATCCCGACAGTTTTTGCAAAAAATAAAAAACAATTTAGAAAAAGATTAAAGAAATTATTGGAGCTGAAAAGAGATCTGCAAATAGATTTTATGGATGGGAAATTTGTCAAAGCTAAAGGAATAAAAATATCAGATATACCTGACCTAAAAAAATATTCTATGATATTTGAAGCGCATTTAATGGCATTTAACCCATCTTTTTATGTTAAAGAATTAAAAAACAAAGGCTTCAAAAAAGTTATCTTTCATTATGAATCCGTTAATGATAAAGACAAGGCTTTAGGGTTGATATTTTATATCCATACTCATGGTATGAAGGCAATCATAGCTATAAACCAAGAAACTGACATTGATAAAATAAAAGATATTTTGAATTATGTTGATGGGGTTTTGCTTATGGGCGTTCATCCTGGAAAAGAAAATCAAAAATTTATTTCAAGTGTTTATATGAAGATTAGAAGATTAAGAAAGATTAATAGAAAAATTGTTATACAAATTGATGGCGGGATTAATTTAAAAGTTGCAGAAAAATTAAGAAGATTAAAGGTTAACGCAATTAATACAGGAAGCTTTATTTCTGAAGCTGAAAATCCTAAAGAAGCTTTGAAAGAGCTTGAAAGGGCATTTAACTAAGAATATTTAATAATTACTTTTAAGTAGTCACATTAAAAGGGTTTAAATAGGATGATTTTCCCTGCATTTAATGCAGCTAGATGACAAAAAAGCACTTGAGCAGATTGTAGAGTTAGACGGGGTTAAAATTATAGATAGTTCTTTTGTTAAGAGCTACTTGGCTAATGGATGGAAAAATATGGGTTTTAGAGCAAAATGCAGAAATTTAGGGAGGGAAAGGAAGCTTTACAATGTACTGCAGAAATATTCCTGTCAAGAAATAACTTATCCTTTAGAAATGCAGGCCGAATTTAGTTTTTTAAGCAGAAATTTGGATATTCTATATAGAACGCTCGAAGAAAAAATGGAAAATGGAAATAAAAATTATGAGTCAGAAGAACTGCAAAAAAGATTTAAGCACGTTTTAAACGAGAGGGCAAATTTGGAAGCAAATATACTAAAAATATATACAACTGAAAATTTTTTATCTGATGCTAAAGAAAATCTATCTTATTTGCCGGCACTTATTTCAATAGGTTCTTACGATAATGTAAGAAAGCCTTTGGACAAAAGGCTCGTCTCAAAAAGAGAGCATGATTTGCATGATGAAAGAATATTTGCCAAAGCAATGGCGATTGCACAAAAAAATCCAGTGTATATATTAACAGGAGACAGTGATTTTATTAGAATGCATACAGAATTATACACTGATATTGAATTTTTATCAGAAATATACGGCTTTAAAATTCCTGAATATCCTGTACAAATAATTGGAAGGTTCAAAAATACTCCTCTTATAATCTCTAGCCCAAATGAAGAATTAATACAATTGAAAAAAGAAAATCTTCAGACTTGTGCATATGTTTAATTAAAAATTATTATCTTCTATGGCTTCTAATCCAGGCAGTTTTTTTCCAGATATGTATTCCAATAAGGCGCCACCTGAAAGAGAAATATAAGAAAAATTCTTCGGAACATTATATTTTTTTATAGTAGTTGTTAAATGCCCTCCGCCCACTATACTAAATACTCCTCTATTCTTTGTTAAATTAGATATATGTTTTAATAGAGAAATAGTTGTATGGCTAAATCGAGGAATTTCTGAAAACCCCAATGGTCCTTTCATGAGGATATAATCTGCTTTGTTCAATTCTTTTTTGAATAGATCTAGAGTTTTTTTCCCAACATCACAAATCTTGAATCTGAAAGGAGCTTGCTTAAGGGAAGCGTCTATTCTTTTTTCTTTTTTCTTCATTAGGTCAAAATCAACAGGCAAAAATATCTGATTTTTATATTTATTATAAATGACTTTTAATTTAGGAATTAAATGAAAATAATTATTTGATTTAAGCCATTTATTTTCATATCCTAAATTATGCCCCTTGGCTATTAAAAGAAGGTTCGCTAATACACCAGCTGCAAGAATCTTATTATTCTTATTATCGAGAAATTTAAAAAATTTGAGATAATCTTCTGCTTTTGAGCCGCCAAGAATAAAGACTTTTGAATTTTCTTTTGATGATTTAAATTTTTCTAGAGCTTTAATTTCAGATTCAAATTCAATGCCTATATAGCTTGGAAGATGTTTTGGCGGCAGAACAATAGAGCCTTGTTCTCTATGCGAGACAGAAAATGCTTCATTAATATATATGTCAAATAGTCTGCAAAACTTCGGATAACTATTATTTTTTAGACTTAGTTCGGTTTCGTCTTTATATTCTCTGACATTCTCTAAAAGAATTGCCTGGCTTGACTTTAGAGATAGAATTGCTTTTCGCGCTTTTTCTCCGAATAAATCATCTATATATTTTATATTGGTTTTTGTGTATTTAGACAAAATTTTTGCATGCTGTTTCAACGGCAAGAAGTCTTTATCTCCTTTTCTGCCTTGATGAGCGATAATAGCAATCTTGGCGCCCTTTTTTATCAAATATCTTATAGTTTCTGAACTTGCTTCAAATCTAGGATTATCCAATATTTTTTTATTTACAACAGGGCTGTTAATGTCTATTCTCAATAAAACAGATTTTCCTTTTAGGTTTTCGTTTTTTAATGTGTGAAGTTTCATGCTTCCTCTTTTTATGTTATAACTAAACGAACAACGTTTATATAGATAATCTTCTTAAAGAATTTATGGAAACATTGTTTAAAAAGCATTAGGAGATAGCCAAAAAATTACTTTCTTTTGTCTCTCCATTCTCTTATTATATTTACTGCAGATTTGCCTCCATCAAACACCTTTTTTTCCTTAACCTGTCTATGTCTCTAGCAGCATTAACAGCTCTTTCTCTATCAATAGTATTTAGTTGCCTTAATTTTTCAGCTACTGTTTTTCTTATAATAGCGCTCCAGTTAATTTCATCATGCATTTTCATCATTTATAGTTATATTCTAATTTAAACAAAAGCTTAAATATATTACATGCAATACAAATATATAACAGATATAACTATATCATTTAGAGTAGACAAAAAAATAAATTCTAATCAAGAAGCTAGAGAAACAGAAGAAATCTTATTGATGAGACAATAAGTAATGTTATTTAATCATCAACTGTGCAACCTGCACCAACCTATTAGAATATCCCCACTCATTATCATACCAGCCAGAGATGCTAACTAGTTCATCAACAACATTTGTTAAAAGAGAATCAAAAATGCAGGAATGGGAATTATGAATAATGTCTGTTGAAACTATTGAATCATCTGAATATTCCAAAACGCCCTTTAGTTTCCCATTAGCTTCTTTCTTAAACGCCTTATTAATTTCTTCCTTATTAGTCTTTTTCCCTAACTTTGCCACAATATGAGTTATTGAGCCGTCTACAACTGGAATTCTTAATGCAAAGCCGTCTATTTTTCCCTTTAAATCTAGAAATATCTCTAGAATAGATTTAGTTGCTCCTGATGATGAGGGGACTATGTTCATCGCTGCTGCTCTTCCTCTGCGGAGATCTTTTTTATCATCTTTATCTATCAATCCCTGAGTTGCAGTATAAGCATGAGCCGTTATAAAATGCGCATTTAATATTTTGAAGTTGTCATGCAATACTTTAATCATTGGAGCTATACAATTCGTAGTACAGCTTGATGCTGAAACAATCTGATGATTGCCTTTCAGTGCATTATTATTAACTCCAAAAGCAATGCATGAATCATGTCCTTTGGCAGGCGCAGAGATTAGGACTTTTTTAGCTCCTGCTTTAATGTGTTTCATTGCTCCTTCACGTTCTGTAAATGCTCCTGTGCATTCAACAACTAAATCAATCTTTTCTTTTTTCCATGGGAGTTTTTCCGGCTCTACTTCCTGGAAAACTGGAATTTTTTTGCCGTTTATTATTAAACTTGCATTGTTATAGGATATTTTTTCTTTTATTGGAGGATGCACACTATCGTATTTTAACGAATAAATAATATTATCAATAGATCCAAGATTATTTATAAAAAAATTCCACTTTACACCATGTTCCAATGCTGCAAGGAAAAATTGTTTTCCAATTCTTCCAAAGCCATTTATTGCTACATTCACCATCTTATCTTTTTATATATTAAATAGGTTTTATGAATATATAAAGTTTTAGAGAAGGCTTTAAATAAGCGAAATTTTTGATATTTTTATGATAGAATGTAGCTTAGAAGAAGGAATTAGAGAAAGCACTGCAAGAATTAAAGATATAACTGATATCCCAAAGCTAATCGCTGTTTACGGTTGGCCAAATAGCGGAAAGAGTTATTTTATCAATAGGATAGCAGACATCCTTGAAAAAATAGAATTAGAATGTTACAGAGGAAGTGGGTCATTAAATTCAAGAACATTTGAAGACCTTAAAGCTAATCCTTTAAGTTTTAAGCAGGTTCTTTTTATTCATTGCGCATGGGACAGAATTATTAGAAGATTAGAAAATGGGAATATTCATGTTGCACAAGCGCATGAAGACCCAAACGAACTAGCTAAGAATATATTGGAAAGAAAAGTAAATCTTAATATTGGAATATATAATCCAAAACTATACTCTAAATTGAGCGGGCTCTATGACATTTTAATCAATAATGAGAATTCTGTAACTAAAGAAGAGATTTAACCGCTTCCACAATACTATTTGCATTAATTTTATATTTATCCAGCAACTCTTCCATTGTTCCTGAATGTGGAATTTGATTAATTGATAAACTTTTTATTTTAATGTCTGTATTAGCAAATTCAGAAGAAAGCATTTCACCTATACCTCCTTCTTTATAATGGTCTTCTGCCACAATAACTTTATTTCCATGCTTTTTTATGAAAGCAATTAATTGTTTTACATTCAGAGGCTTAACACAATATAGATCTATAACTGCAGTATGGGAGTTTTTATTCTTTAATTGTTCGTACGCCTTTAATGCTTCATGTAATGTTATCCCTGCCCCTATAATCACAGCATTGTCTTGAGAAGACTGCCTAAGTATTTTAAATTCGCCAAGATTAAAAATCTCTGAAGAATTATAAATAATTGGCGTTTTAGGTCTTGTAGTTCTAATATATTTCAGGCCCTTTATGTCTGAAGCTAGATGAACTAGTTTTTCTGTAGATATTGCATCAGATGGGTAGAAAATAATTGATTTTGGAATAGATCTGAACAATGCAATATCTTCCAAGCCCATTTGAGAAGCACCGTCTTCTCCAATAGAAACACCTGCATGAGAGCCACATACAGTAAAGTTTGGATTTGATAATGCCGCCATTCTAATTTGATCATGCGCTCTTGTTAAAAAAGCAGCAAATGTTGATGCAAAGACATTAAAGCCTTTTTTTCCTAGTCCCAAGGCCATTCCAATCATATTTTGTTCTGCAATAAATGCTTCTATATATTGTTTAGGCGTTTTTTTTCTTACTTCAGAAGAATATGTTGAATTGCTCACCTCAGCATCTATTGCTAAAATATTTTTGTCAAATCTTGCTAAAGCAGCCAATGCGCTGCCGTATGCCTCTCTTGTAGCAATTTTTTCCTTTGCTTTATATTTTGTTAATTGCAGTATAGTTTTTTTGTTTTCCTTATAATTACTATTAATTGCTATCGAAGCAGGCAATTTTAGATAAATCTTTGGCATCTCTCTTTCTGGAATATACTTTAGTGCTTTTTTTAATTCCTGCTCTGAAAGAGCTTTTCCATGCCAGCCATTTTTATCTTCAAAAAATTTAACGCCTTTGCCTTTGATTGTCTTGGCTATAATTGCAAACGGTTTTGAAGATCTTCTTGATTTTTCGAAAGCTGTAATAATCTGTTGAATATTATGGCCATTAATTGTTGCTGTTTCCCATCCAAATTCTTTCAACCTTGATTCATATGATTTAATATCGTGCCCCAATATTGTTTCTCCTGTCTGGCCTAATCTATTAACATCTAATATCGCAATTAAATTATTTAAGCTGTAATATTGCGCTAACTGAAGCGATTCATAAATTGATCCTTCAATGGATTCGCTATCTCCTATTAAAACATATACTCTTGATTTTAATCCTTTTAATTTTAATGCCATTGCCATTCCTACTCCTATAGATAATCCCTGCCCTAAAGAGCCAGTTGCAACTTTTATCCAGGGCATCAAGGATGATGGAATAGGATGGCCCTCTAATGGACTTGAAAGCTTTCTTAAATCCTTTATGTTATTGTTTATGCATCTAGTCCTTGATAAAGCAGCATATAATATGGGTGCTGCATGGCCTTTACTTAAGATAAATTCATCATTTTCCTGATTATGTGCGTTTTTTGGGTCAAAAGACATTTCATTGAAAAATAAACATGACATTAATTCTGCGCAAGATAGACATGAAGATACGTGCCCTGACCCTGCTTTTGTTGTTGATTCTAAAATATCACGCCTTAATATATTTGCTATGTCTTGCAGGTCTTTTTCAATGGGGAGTTGCATACTTGCCTCTTTTTACTATTTATGTAGGAAAGAGGAATATAAAAATGTTATTTAAAGGATTATTTAAAAATTAATCAAAAAGTAGTAACAAAAAATTATATTAGACATATTTTCTAAATATTCTCCCTTGATTGGGCTATAATCAAGTTAATAGACAGCTATATAAATCTTGTCTTTTTATTTTAATAATGGAGAAGAAAGGGGTTACTTTTGTACTCTTTGGGGGCACTGGAGATTTAATTAAAAAGAAACTTGTACCTGCAATAGCGGATTTAGTTCATAATAAGATTATAACTAATAATTCGACAATTATAGGAATATCCAGAAAAAAGATTAGTGATGAAGAATATAAAGATTATTTAATTAGTTCTTCAGAAAATAATAAAGACAAAGAATACATAAAAAATCTAGATATTAAATTTTTTAATAGCGATTTTGCAAACGGTAGATTAAAAGGGTTAAATGAGTTGATGAAAAAGTGTGAAATAGATGGGTGCAACAGAATATATTATTTGTCTACAAGCTTTAAATTTTTTCCTTCAATTGTAAAAGAGCTTAAAAAGAATAATCTAGAAAAAGTAAAAAAAGGTTTTACGAGAATTGTTTTTGAAAAGCCCTTTGGCAAGGATTTAAAATCCTCGGAAAAATTAGATAAAGAAATACATAAAGTTTTCCCTGAAGAAAGTGTTTTCAGGTTAGATCATTATCTGGCTAAAAGGGCTGTAATAGATTTGAGCACATTAAAACTTAAAGATTCTACCCTGCGAGATAGATTTAATAGAGATTATGTTGAAAGTATTGAGATAATTGTAGAAGAAGATTTTGGTGCTGGTGAAAGAATAGGATATTATAATGATGCTGGAGCTATTAAGGATATGATACAGGGCCATTTGCTTCAAGTTTTGTCTTTGGTTTTGATTGACCTTCCTAAAAGATTAGAGGCAGAAAAGATACATGAGAATAAAGTAAGTATTTTAAGAAGCCTTGAGATTCTCGGAGTTGAGAATCATTTGCTTGGGCAGTATGAAAGTTATAGGGCTGAAGCTGAGAAAGCAGGATTAGAATCTAATGGTTTAGAAACATTCGCAAGAATCGCCTTAAATTCCAATACAAAAAGATGGAGCGGAGTCAAATTAATTTTGAGAACAGGAAAGAAATTAAATAAGAGATATGCACAGATAAAGATTAATTTTAAGCCTAAAAAGACCCCTGCTAAAAATATTATTATTGATATTAATCCTAAACAAAATGATAGTGTAATTAATGAAAATGAATATGCTGTGCTTTTAGAAGAAGTTGTTAAAGGCGACAAGGTATTATTTGCCAGTTCTAATGAGATAAGAGAAAGCTGGAAGATTATAGATAAAATAGAGAAAATAAGAGATAAAATAAAATTTATCAGATATAAGAATAATTCTGATCCTGAAGAAGAGTCTTAAACAATATATTATTCTCTCTCAGAAATCAATTTATCTAATTCTTGCTTCATCTTGAACTCTGAATTGAGTTTCAATTCTCCACCTTTTTTT
>CAYXLD010000023.1:5650-12449 GCA_964465795.1 Candidatus Woesearchaeota archaeon | reverse complement strand
AAAGAGCTAAGAGAGATTTGCCAGAAACCGTCAGAAATGCACGATTTTGGTACGTTAAGAGGAAAAATTCATAGGTTTTTTTCAATATATATAACGCGTTTAATTATAAACACACGAATAACCCCTAATCAGGTAACTCTATCTTTATTATTTTTTAATGCTTTAGTGGCTTTTTTCTTTGCAATAGGTAATTATCTATTCTCAATTCTTGCAATAATCCCATTTGAGTTGATGATAATTATTGATCAGGTAGATGGGGAATTAGCAAGATATAAAAAAACTACTTCACTAGATGGTTTGTTTTTGGACTCTTTATCCGAAGTAATCCTTATGCCGCTGGTATTTGCTGGAGTCACAATTGGTGTAATGCAGAATAACTTTGATATATTGCTTTTAATTTTTGGAATCTCTGCCATATTCTTCAGCTTCTATAATGGGATAATCCAATACCTAAAACATGAGGTGATATTTTCTAAACTGATAGAATGTGCACAAGGAAAACAGCCACATATCTCAATAGATAAATCCATTCCAATACCAAATGGAAAACATACACAATATAAGAAATCATTTTTAAGAGATTTATCCAGGTCGATTTTTACAGTGGTACAAGGTGCTAATTCAAGATATTTCTTCTTGATAGCAGCCGCCTTCAGCTCGCTTGATATAATTCTGCTTATCTACGGTGCAATTTTGCCCATATTGACAGCAATAATCATGTATAGAGAAGTTAAAACAGGTATAAAGCCATGGAGTTTTCTGTTCAAGCCTTATTTCAAATAGGTCCATAATTTTTATGCCATTTCCCGAATGTTATTAATGCAATGAAGAAAGCAGTATTATGATTCTCTTTTCCATTGACATGCAGCTTAAACATTTTATTAATATTTTCAACATCAAATATTTCCGGATTAATTGCTTTTGGATCATTGATTATATTGTAAATCTCCTCTCTAAATTTTTTATTATATCTTATTAACTCGGCAAAGCTAGATTCTTTTCTTTGTTTTGGATTAATCTTATTTAAAATATTATAATTAATTTTGTGAGCCAATTTTCTTGAAAGTACAATCCCATATTCTAAGAATTTTGGCAGCAATGGAGAAAATCCAGTTTTAGCATCTGGAACGTTTCCAATTTTTGCATTTAATTTGATTAAGGCCTTTTTCCAAATTCTGTCATTAATTCGTACTTCAGGTGGCATCCTTAAATATACGTCCAATAACAAAGGATCTATAGTGACTAGCATCTCGTCGACAAAAGGTCTAATACAGGAAACATTCAGAAAAGACGCATACCTGTAGAGGGAATCAACCCAGAAATAATCAATTCTGTCATGCAAATTCTTAATATTTTCCACTCTACTATTCAAAATTTTAACAAAGTTGTCTTTCAAATTTTTATTGATGTTATTTTTATCCTTAAATAATTGATTAGGATTTAGGTTCTGCAGCCCGTAATTAGCTTCACTTATCAGCATATCAACAAAGTTATATTCATTAAGACAGCTGTTTGTTTCCATCTTAGAAATACTTTTTCCTAAGACTGTTTTTTTCTTTCTAGGAATAAATAAGCCTCTAAAAAGAATATCAAAAGAAAAACCATGCAGGATTATATTGCAATCTTTCTTTATTTCGTCAAAATATCCTATCCACGGAGCATGAATAAATGGATGCATGCCATCACTTATTCTAACAGAGATATCAATCAAGTTAGCAAAATGATTTTCATCGATCTGGAAAAAAACATGTTTGGACCTTTTTATTTTGGCAGTTCGATCTCCCATTTCAAATTCTTTATTTTTGTAAGTGCCATAAGTAAAGCATATAACCTCTTTATCTGCACCAGCAAGTATAGCTCTAGCATCTAATCCACCACCAAGAAATATTCCAAACTTATAGTCTCTTTTATTCAGTCTAACATCAATAGCCTTCTTTAAGGCACTTGCCAGTTCATCAACCCAGTAATCTTCATCATGTTCTTCTGGATGGAAATCCATTCGCCAATAGCATTTTGTTTTTATTTTCCCATCTTTAATCTTCATAATTGTAGCCGGCAATGAAGTTTTAATATTCCTATAGAAAGTTTTATCGCCGAAGACCCTTTGAAAAGTAAAAAATTCATGAACAGAATCCATGTATAAATCTCTTTTAAATTTATTATCCTGCAATATGCTTGACATCTGTGTACTGAAAATAAATTTCTTATCGTTAATATGATAAAAGAATGGGTACCAGCCAAGTTTATCTGTTGCAAAAATCAATTCTTTATTATTTAAGTTAGATATTAGAATCAAAAAACTACCATTTAATTTCTGAAATGAATCATCACCATGCTCTTCATATAAGTGCAGGCAAAATTCAGCGCTGTTATCTTTTAGTGTAAACTTATGTCCATCCTTAATTAGTTCATGCTTTTTATTCTCATAATCAAACACTTCTCCTTCCATAAAAATAAGTAGCGATTTATCTTCATTGAATATCGGTTGTTTTTCAGAATCAACAATTCCATGATGCACTCTTGAAATAGAGATATCTTTATTTTTATAAGTCTCTATTCGTTCTTTATTAGTATATCTTAATGTACTCGTCATCTTATCTAATAGTCCTTTATCATCAATTCCAAAATATCCAGTAATCCCAACCATGTTTTAAAAGCTAAAATGAACGTTTTTAAAATTAATCATTCCAGAAGCAAGTTGTACCATATCTTAGACAAATTAGTTACATTATATTCTTTTATACTTTCTTTGCCGTTGTTTCTAAATGTCTCTCTCAATTTTTCGTTTTCTATTAGTTCAACAATCTTGTTTCTTAATGAATCGTTATCTTTTTGTGATATGAGAAATCCATTGATACCGTCTTTTATTATCTCCTTCGGGCCAACGCAATCAGTAGATACAGCCGGCAAGCCGCAGCTCATAGCCTCAATCAATGAAATGCCAAACCATTCTTCCCACCTGCTATTAATTGAGGGATAGCTGTTCAGAACAAAAATTGTTGCTTTATTATACAACTCAACTAATTCTTCCTGCGTTTTAGTTCCAAGGTATTTAACATTGTCTCCCTTTATTTTATCTTTCAAAGGACCATCACCAACGAACCAGAATTCAATATCTTTTAGTCCTGAAGCAACTTCCAGTATTCCAAAAATTCCTTTCTCTTCTATCAACCTACCTACAAATAAAACCACTTTTTTCTCTCTTTTATATTTTTTATCATTAAATATTTCCGGATCTATACATTGCGGTTTATAGTATCCTCTAGCGCCAAATTTTTTAACTTCTTCAACTGCAAAATGTGTTACTGTAGCAACTTTCAGATCTTTCAAAAAAATTTTCCAGAAAAACCTGCCAAATAGTCCGGGGTTATTAATATATTTATCCTTATTGTTCCAGTAAGGCCAAGAATTATAATAAATTAAATTTTTTCCAAGTAATTTCAATAATAAGAAATAATAAACTTTCTTTCCATATGGGCCTGTGGAGACAATAATATTCTTGCAAAACAGAAGTTTAATTGGTGCAAAAAATGTCCTTGTTAGTTCTTTAATCGAAATTCTTCCTCTAATAAGGGATATTATCGAAGAAAACAATCTGGAATTCATCAATTCTAATTCAATCTTTTTATTTTTATCTAAAAGATAAAGGCCTTTAAGGTAGTTAGGATTAGGATCTTCAGCATAAACAATGACTTTCATAGAAATATCAATTAAAAAAAATAATTATAAGTTTATCTAATCCTTATAACCGATTCTAGGATACAAAGCCCGCATCAATCTCTTTCCATTCTTTAATAGATGATACTCTATCGGAAAATTAAAGTTTCTGTGTTTCCATCTGTATTCCACAAGTTTTCCTACGAGCTGAGCTCCAGGTTTAGCAATCTTTCCAAGCATACCATAATTCTTAAATTTCTTGTAGACATGTCCTGTCAAGAATGGCAGAAATAATTCCTCAAGCTGGTCAACTTTCTGTATATACTCTTTTGGGATCCAAGGGACATTAATTTTATCGAATGTAAAATCCCCCCATTCTTCTAAGCTTTTAGGATCCTTAAATCCGAGTTTCAATGCATTCTGATATAATGGAGATCCAGGATAGGGTGTATACATAGATAAGTAAAAGCTATGTCCTTTTTCAATAGATAGAATTTTATCTAGAATATTAACCAGGGCATCAAATTCTTTTTTT
Organism: Candidatus Woesearchaeota archaeon; assembly: GCA_964465795.1. Taxonomy (GTDB): domain Archaea; phylum Nanobdellota; class Nanobdellia; order Pacearchaeales; family GW2011-AR1; genus JAUSIK01. Next base: position 8,257 of record CAYXLD010000023.1, on the reverse strand, counting down.
ACAATGTCACTACTTGTCCTTCCGTCAGTAGGAATTAATGGCATTCCTAAAATGAATGAGAAATAAACCTTGAAGCCATATTTCTTGCATCTCTTGGCCATGTTAATCGTGTTCTCAACAGTGGAGTCTTTTTTTATTAAATCCAAAATTTCCTGGTCGCCAGATTCAGCGCCGTTTAAATAGCTGTAGAAATGGACCTTTTCCATCAGCTCAACAGTTTCTTCTTTCAATCTCAAGAACTGATCACTTCTGATATTCAAGCTGCCCCATTTAATCTTTATTCCCCTTTCAATTAAGCCTTTGCAAATATCTTGAATTCTTCTTTCATTTATGAAAAAATTAGTATCTGTGCAAACAACGCAGTTAATTTTATACTTATTAACCAAAAATTGGATATCATCCAAAACCCTTTCAGCACTATGCAGGGTGGTTCTTCTTTTATAGACATCTGGGTCAGCGCAAAACTCACACCTATAAGGACATCCCTGGCTTGAAAAATAATCTATGACTCTAGTATCCATCTCAGCAACGTTTCTTATTAACTTCTCCTCAGGGATAAGCTCATAAGGCATTCTTGGAAAATTATCCAGAGGTTCAAGCTCTCTCTGGGGATTATGAATTGCTTTTCCCTCTTTATTTTTGAAGCTAATCCCCATTATTTCATCTATCGGTTTTCCCCCATATAAAGCATGCACTAATTCATGGAAGATAGCCTGTGATTGTCCTTTTGTTACGATATCAATATAAGGGCTTTCTAATGTTTGTCCAGGTAAGATGCTTGGATGCCATCCACCCCAAATAATTGGGACATTGGGATTTCTTTCTTTTACTTTTTTACAAACTGCCAAGCCGTCTTTTATCTGATTGCCGGTCATCATTCCCATGCCGATGCATAAGCAGTCATCACTTAATCTTAAAATCTGATCTGTAACATCTTTATAAGAATGATTTATAACTTGTATTTCAAAGCCTTCTTCATGCAGTTTAGCTGAAATGCTCAATAATGCAAGAGAAATATCAATTTGTTTCTCACCAATTTTAGGAACAGGATTGTAAAGAATTATTCTTTTGCTTTTATTTACAGGAATTATTGTCCCCCTTTCCTGTTGCTGTTCTATTAAAGTTTCCATTGAATTCACCCCATCAGCTATAAATAAATCAGCTATAAATAATATTGGTAAGGATAGTTAACGATAGTTTATTTATATATCTTTCTAATAATACTGAATCTTGACAGTACCCTTTAAAATTTTTGTTTGGCATGCAAGCCTCTCTTTTGGATCATCATTCCCAAGAACTTTTTTTTCTTTATCATTTTTCTTTGATAAATTATTTTCCCCTTCAAGAACTACAATCCTGCAGCAGCCGCACTCACCATCTTTGCAGCCAAAGGGCACACCCATATATTCGCATTTATCTCTTATTAATTCCCCTGTTTCAAATTCCTTTTCCTCTCCTCCAAATCCAATTATTTTAGGCATATCTTTTTGTATGTACCACAATTTTATAATATTAGCTGATCACAATCTCTTCTAAGTAAGGCCTTATTAATCTTGGCTCTTTATATTCTTTCTCAGTATCGCTAGAATCCTTCCATCCAGCCCCTGTAACAACACAGCAGATAGTATCATCAGCTTTCATAAGTTTCCTTGTTTTGATTTCATCTCCAAATTTAATTATTCCAGCTAGAGAAGCAGCGCCAGTAGGCTCAGAAAAAATTCCCTCAATTCTGCTCAATAGTCTTTTAGCTTCCAATATCTCTCTGTCTGAAACAGTTAATGCAATTCCATCTGTGTTTAGCAAAGCATCTAATCCGCCTCTCCAATCCCAAGTGTAATTATCCGCCAATCCGCCGGCAACAGTCTGAGGATTCTCCCAGGCTTCAAGATCTTTTTTTTCATTGAACGCTTTTACAAAAGGAGCACAACCCTCGGCTTGCACAGCATGTATCTTCGGTATCTTATCAATAAGGCCATGAATGCTAAATTCAAGAAATCCTTTATACCATCCGATCAAGCCACCGCCGCTTCCAACAGGGACAATAACATGGTCTGGAACTTTAATTTTATTTAAAAAACAGAATTCTGCAATTTCATAAGCCATTGTTTTGCTTCCTTCAATCTGATATGGATTAAATATCCCAAAGGGGGCAACAGGGTGCCAACCAAATTCATCACAGGCTTTTTTTAATAAGACCGTTGTAGGATCCTCTCTGGGGTTTTCAGCTCTAATTCTATAAACCTCAGCACCATAATTCTGCAGTAGTTGTGCTTTACTTCTTGGAATGTTTTCAGGAACAAAAGCAACACATCTTATTCCATATTTCGCAGCCCCAGCAGCTAATGCGTTTGCTGCATTTCCAGAAGAAGCAATAGCAACGGTTTCAGCCCCAAACTCAATTGCTTTGCTTAATCCAACCAAAATTGGTCTGTCTTTATAGCTTCCAGTAGGATTCAAAGTTTCATTTTTTATCCACAAGTTTTCCAGCTCAAGATATTTTCCAAGTCTTTCAGCATGATAATAAGGGGTATAACCCTCTCCTAAAGAAATCGGATTATTTACAGGCAAAAATTCCTTGAATCTTTCCTGCAGAGGAATTCTTCTTGA
>CAYXLD010000023.1:0-5640 GCA_964465795.1 Candidatus Woesearchaeota archaeon | reverse complement strand
AAAGTTCTTGGAAACTTATCTTTATACCTTCAGATACTAGATTAATTCTCAGTTTTGCACCGTCGTCAGGGCAGTTATATATCTGAGCAGAGTCAGAATATTCTTTTTCACAATCTTCACATTTCATAGAATATTTCATGCTAAATCTTTTTTGCAACTACAAAAAGGGTTTTACTAATATCTCTATGAAATCGCAATATAATTGGAGATAGTAATCTCCATTTCCAACCCCTCTCATACAAGCTGAATGGTTTAACTTCCATTTCAACAATGTTGAATCCATGCTGGTACAATATCCTCCTAATCTTTTCTTCGCTAAAAGAATGAATATGCTGCCACCTGTGAAATTCAAATTCACATTTTGGGCATGAGACCATATTTTTGTGCAAATCCTCTTTATAAGGGACAGTTAAAATAAAATATCCGTTTCTCTTCAAAACTCTCCATATCTCACTAAGGCCTTTGCTCAAGATTTCATCGCTTAAATGCTCAAGAACTTCAGTTGCAAAAACTGTATTAAATCTAAAATTATCGAATCTTAGGTTAGTAATATCTCCTTTGCTGACAATTTCGTTTTCAACAAGATCAATGCCTACAGCCCCTTCTATTAATCTTATTAGTGCGCCGCTGCCAGCGCCAACATCAAGTGTTTTCTCTCCAATGTACTTTTTAGATAAATTATAAATGATCCTACTCCTCCTATCACCGGCAAATTCCTGCTTGTTATTTCTCCAGTAATTTTCAATCTGTTCTTTTTCCATTTAAACAATGACCTCATATTTTTTAATAAATTGCTGATACCATGTTTCAATCATTAAAAGACTCCACAATTGATTGCTATATTTATATCTTCTTAAAGAATTATTTTCCTTATTTATAAGTTTTAAAACATTTCGTTTATCGAATATATCTGTTTTCATTAGTCTCTCAATAGCAAGGTCCCTGAGTCCTTCATCTAGCCATTTTTTTAGTGGTGTAAAAAATATTCTCTTGCCTCCAAAAATTATTTCTCTTGGGACAATGTCCTCCATCGCTTTTCTAATAATATATTTCCCAGTGCCATTATGTAGTTTATATCTGACAGGAAGTTGGAAGGCAAACTTCACAATCTCTTTATCCAAAAACGGCACCCTTCCCTCTAGACTATGCATCATTGTCATCTTATCAACTTTCATCAGCTGGAAATTGGGCAAGATTTCTTTAAAATCAAATAAAAGCGCATTGTTCAAATTCGCATTTTTACCGATATAGTTAACTGCAACGCCATTTGTATTGCCTTCATAATTAAAGAGTTTATTCTTATCAGAAGTAAATAATCGGTCGGTTTTCAAGTATCTTCTCACAGGAAAAAAGCTGCTATTAATAATGTTATATTTGCTATAGCCTGCAAATAATTCATCAGCGCCTTCACCAAATAAAGCCACCTTGACTTTATCCTTAGCTAATTTACTCACAAAACAAACCGGAAATATTGCAGGATCAGCAATAGGCTCATCCATATGATAAACAACGTCGTCAAAAATTTTTGTCATATCTTCATAATTAATATAAACTTCATGATGATCGGTTCCATAATGTTCTGAAACTTTTTTTGCATACTTCATCTCATCATGCTCCTCATTGAATCCGGCAGTAAATGTCTTAACCTGATCGCTCACTTTAGACATCATTCCGACAACACAGCTAGAATCCACTCCACCTGACAAAAATGCTCCTACAGGTACATCTGCAACAAGCATTCTATTAACGCTTTTATTGAACAGCTCTCTAAATTTTGCAACTAAAACATCCTTGCTGATATTCTTCTCCTCTATATCAAGTTGAAAATATTTGCTTAAAATAATTTTATTATCCTCATAAATCAGATAATGTCCTGGTAAAAGTTTTTTGATGTTCTGAAATAATGTAGATTCACCAAGAACAGTCCTATAACTCAGTAATAAATTGAGCGAACCATAGTTAATTTTAGGAACAATTCCGGCATGAAAAAGTGCTTTTATTTCAGACGCAAAAATAAAACTTCCATTTTCAAAATAATAATAAAGAGGTTTGATTCCAACTTGGTCTCTTGCTAAAAAAAGTTTCTTGCCGTCGGAAATTGCAAATGCAAACATCCCATTAAAGAGGTTCACGCAATCATACCCATATTCCTCATATGCATGAATTATAACTTCAGTATCAGTATCACTTCTGAATTTATGCCCTCGCTTCTCTAAATCATCTCTAATATCTTTAAAATTATATATCTCCCCGTTGTAAACAATCCATTTATCTCCCTCTTCATTGCAGAGAGGCTGCTTGCCTTTTTCACTTAAGTCTATGATGCTTAGTCTTTGATGCCCAAGGCTAAAGTTTTTGAGAAGAATGCCTCCTTTTTGATCAGGCCCACGATGGGATATACTACTCATCATCTTAGTTAATAATTCTTTATCTCTAAAATTAAACCCTACTATTCCGCACATTTTCATACTCCTCTTCTACTTTTTTAGCAATCACATCCACATCGTATTTTTCCCTTGCAACTCTACCCCATTCCTTCCCTAGTTTAGTTCTTAAACTTTTATTTTCAATTAACTCTATTATCCTTTTTTTCCATGAGCTCAAGTCAAAAGGATCTATCATAAATTTTTTGTCTAAAATATCAACGCTTCCACCAGTATTAGAGCTGATAACAACTTTATTATAAGCAGCAGCTTCCAATAAAATTCCACTCAAAGGCTCTTGCCAAACACTAGGAAGAAGAATTATATCCGATGCATCATAAACATCTTTTATCTCATCTCTTCCAAGTTTTCCAGTTAAGACGACATCATGGCAATTAATTCTTTTTATTTCTTGATAAAGTGGACCGTCTCCAACAATCAAGAAACTAACATTATCCTTTTCATCCAGAATAGAAGGCATTATCTTTAACATATTCATTATTCCCTTATGATAATTTAATGACCCTATAAATGTAATGACAATATCTTTTAATTTATACATTTCTTTAATCTTCTTTCCATCTCCTTTTTCTTCATAAAAATTTCTCAAAATAGGAAGAACTTCAACATTGGTTTTTATGCCACACAATCCAAGTCTTCTTTTAATAACACTGCTGTTTGCAAATTTCAAGTCTGCTTTCTCCAATTCTTTCCATTTAGATTTTATATACTTCCACTTGTATATATCCCATAACCATCTTTTAATTGGAAATTTTTTCAGGATCATAATATAGCTGCATAAATCATATTCTGTAAAATCAGGAGTCAAGCAGCTGCTTCTCGGACAAGCAAACCAATAATCTCTACAATGAATAATACCTGGAATATTAAATCTTCTACCAACTCTGATTGCAGCTTTCGAAGTTAGTCTGTCTTGAGCATGGATTAATTCTATTCCTTTTTCTTTAACAATCCTAGATAAAAATTTACTTAAATAAAAGTTATGGACAGAGTAAAAAGGAATTTTTCTAAATTTTTTAAATCTAATGCCATTATGATAATCTCCAGAAGAAGCGATAAAAACTTCGTGACCTTTTTTTCTCAAACCCTCAGCCAATAGACTCATACTGATCTCTGCTCCTCCAACTCCAATTCCGGAATAAGTGGTAAAAAGGATTTTCATGTTAACCAAATGTTAAGAAAACCTTAAAAGGATATATCTTCTTTTGTTAAATATGAAGATTTTTGAAGAGTTTAGACATGATAAATTATCTTTACTTATTCTCATAGTAATTATTTTTCTTGGAATTTTTATAAGATTAAATGATTTTTCAAAAATAGGTTACTGGAATGATGACGTAAGCACAATTCCGACGGGATTACTTCCGTTTTATTCATATCCAGTTTTTCCTGGATTATCAGGACAGGGAGAGCCTATTCTAGGAAACTTAATAGTTGGATTAGGATGCAAGATTTCAGGAGAAGACTTTTCAAGAGTTAGTGAAATCAAACCAATGTTTTATCCGGGAAGAGAAGAATTAATTGGAAAGCAGCTGGTTAATGCATTTCCTTACTGTCATCTCCCAATGTACATTTTTGGAATATTATTTTTTCTAGTAATATCTTTATTTGCTGTTACGTTGCTGAACAAGTCTGCAGCATTATATGCAATATCATTTTATGCATTTTACCCAGGATTATTACAGTTAAGCAGGTGGATACATGTGGATATATTCGGATATTTTTTTGTCGCACTTGGATTATTATTCCTATGGCATGCTTATAATTCAGAAAAAAATAAGAAGGAAATAATATTTTTTATATTGTCATTTGCATCATTAGGGTTAGCATTTGCAACTAAACTTCCTAATGGAATTTTCCTTATTTTTGCAACATTTATATTTATGATAAAATACAAAGAGGAATCTATACAATTATTGAGGAAGATAGGGGTAAAACTTAATCTAGATATAACCCAAAAAATAACTAATGATGAAGCAGTAAATTATAAACGTGAATTAAAAGTAGTTGCATTTTCTCTTGGAGCTTATTTAATAGCATTTCTTGCACCTTTTAACTTCAGTATCAAGAATTTCATCTCAGTACTTCATAGGTATCAGAGTGTAAATCCTACATATAGCGGATTAGGATTTAACACGAATCTCTTTAAGGATGTATTTAATTTCATTCTTACAATAAACCCGATTGACACAATAGTGTTTTTACTCTCGATGTTTTATATTATAAAATTTGTGAAAAGTAAAAAAGATAAGAAGGAAAAATTTGTCTTCTATTCATTTTTGTTTTTGTTGTTTGCTCTAATCATTACAAGAGCATTAACTTACGTTAGGGTGTTTATTACATTTTCGATGGGATTAGTTTTCATAGCCGCATTGCTTTTTTCCAACAAAGAGAATTTTATTTTTAAATCTTCCTCAGCAAAGAAAAAATCATTAATATTAATAATGTTCATAATTGTATATGCTGTTTTTTCATTCACTAATGCATTTTTAATTAGTCCACATTTCACTTATAATAATCAGATTTTATGTAAATTTTCTACAGCTGGATGTGAAATAGAATTGATAGGGTTTGTCCAAAAGGATATTGCAGGTTATTTACAAACAAAGTTAAAAGATGAAGAGACGTTTTACTGGGGGAAGTCAGATGTTCTTTATTATTACATAAGGCAGGAAGAAAGTTATCAGAAATTTTTGTTTGATGAGATAGTTTTCAGGAATTTCAATCGTTATCCAACAGCAGAAGAGCAGATACAATATTTTACTCCTTTTGGTAGAAAGACAAGATATGTAATCGTCAATCCATACACCGAAGTAACTGAAGATAAATATTTATCAAAACTAAAAAATGAGTATAAACCTAATCATATAATCTATATGAATGGTGAAGAAGCAGCTTTAATATATGATCTTAAAAATTTAAATAAAACCGTTTGAATGGAAACAAAGAAAAAAGATTGGAGAGAGGATATAGCTTTATTTTTGAATAAAAATTCAAATTTAATTCTGATAGTTATATTATTGTTTGCCATAGTAATAAGATTAAAATACCTTACAATAAACCAGGCCGTTTGGTACGATGAGGCAGAATATTTAAGCACAGCTAAGTATTGGGCATTTGGTCATCCTGAATATCAATTACATTTTGTTCGTCCGCCGCTTTTGCCTTTCATCTTGGCAATCTTCTATAAGCTTGG
>CAYXLD010000022.1:0-12805 GCA_964465795.1 Candidatus Woesearchaeota archaeon | reverse complement strand
TTGCTATCTCAAAAGCCAGAGAAACCGAAGGAGTATAATTTCCTCTTTCCATAGAAATTATTGTTTGCCTTGTAACTCCAACTTGCTTTGCAAGTTCTTCTTGAGTTAAGCCTATTTTCTTTCTGTACAATTGAACATTGTTATCTATCTTCATAAATAAAGGTTAATAGACTACTATTTAATTTTTCTTATGTCAAGATTCTCACGCACTTTAGTGCGTGAGAATCTTGAGCATCCAAAAGTCTTAAACAAACCTCGGCTTTTAAGGTAAAACTCTAGGACTTTTTGATAATCTTAAAATTTAAATAAATTCAAGGATTAGCTCCCTTTAACGTTACAATGTACTTTCTAAACAATCTTTAAATAATGATAGAATGTATAATTAATATGGAAATTCCAGCTAATTTGGAAGGAAGAATTGCATTAATATTGGGCGCTTCTTCTGGTATCGGAAGAGGAATTACAGAAGCAATTGCACAATATAAACCTAAAGGAATAATAATTGCTGCCAGAAGAGTCAATTTACTAGAAGAAATAGCAAAAAAAATCAAAGATAATTATGCAATTGACCCTTATATAATGCAAACAGATGTTACTTCTGAAGACAGTTTAAAGAAATTAATTAATACGTCTGTTGAAAAATATGGGCAGATAGATATTGTTATAAACTCGGCAGGATTAATACAAAGAGAAATTTTAATTGGCGAGACAGAATTGGATTTAATAAGGCAAATTATTCATACAAATACAATACAGGCTATTCAATTAGCTTCTTTAATAACTCCTTATTTTGAAAGACAAAAATTTGGCACTTATATAGTTATATCATCTCAAGCCGGTAAATACGCATTTGCAGGAGAAGCCCCTTACTGTGCATCAAAGGCGGGCGTTGATCATGCTATTAGAGCTATTGATGAGGAATATAAATTATTGAGAAAAAATAAAAAAGAGACATACATATTTTCAATATGCCCTGGATTCATTGATACTGAAGAAGCAAGAGCTAAATTTTCTGGAGTTTCTAAAGATATATGGAAAAAAGCCCTTAGCCCAGATAAATTTGGAAATATAGTTGTAGAGTATATATTAAATCCAGCCGGTAAATATTTAGAGTCTGGTTCTGTACATTTAATAGAAACACTTAGAATATAAAAATATAATAATTTATATACTTAGTTTATATAGAAAATTAATGGATGAAAAAGAGATCAAACATACAATATCTGTTCTGGAAATTATTAGAGATTCTTTAAAAGAGAATAATTCTTCTAGATTATTTGAATTGTCAAATCAAAAGATACATTCTGCAGTATGCGTCCAGGATATTGAGAGTATAACTTTAACAATAGTAGTTTATGCTCTTGGCAAAATAATAGAGAGAAAGAACCAATTAAAGATAAAAAATTGGGAATTTTTTATAAAGAGAGTTGATTCTATATTAAGCTTGACTATAGATGCGCTAAAAAAAAGCAATCAGGAGGCATATAGAGGCAATATTTTAAAAATAAAATCAACGCTTGAATCTATATCTCCAAGTTTGAAACAATATACTAGAGAGATAATAAGAAACGCCTGTATAAATAAGGCATCGCATATTTATAAGCATGGAATCTCTTTGGAACAAACTGCAAAACTCTTAGGCATTACTCAGTGGGAATTGGCAGAGTATACGGGGCAGACAAAAATAGCTGATGTAAATTATAATAGAACCTTTGATGAAAAATCGAGAATTAAAATGGCTTTGAATTTTTTTGATAAATGAAAGCAATAATATTTGATGCAGGCCCAATTATAAACTTTTCAATAAATGGAATGCTCGATGTTTTAGAAAAATTAAAAAATTCATTTGATGGAAAATTTTTAATAACAGGGGCAGTTAAAAAAGAGGTTATAGATTATCCAATAAATGTTCCAAGATTTGAATTAGGGGCCTTAAGAGTACAAGCATTGGTTAATAGAGGGGTTTTTGAGCCCCCATTATCATTCAAAATAGAAGATGAGATAATAAGAAAAGAGAGTTTTAGATTAATGAATGTTGCAAACCACTATATTTTTTCAAGGGACACATGGATTAATATTATGAGCGAAGGAGAGGCTTCATGTTTGGCATTAAGCAATGAATTAATTAAACAGAAAGTAGATAATATAATTGCAATAGATGAGAGAACAACACGCATCCTTTCTGAAAAGCCTGGAAATCTAAAAAAACTTATAGAAGACAGGCTTCATACTGTCGTAAAAGCCGAGCTTTCAAATCTTCATGAGTTTGAGAACTTTAGATTTATCCGCTCAACTGAATTGGTTTATATTGCATTTAAAAAGGGACTTTTAGATATTGAAGGAAAAAAAGCTTTGGAGGCAGCACTCTATGCTACAAAATTCAAAGGATCTTCAGTAACTTATGAGGAAATTGAAGAATTGAAGAAACTATAAACAGTTTTCATAAATGTTTAACATCCTCATACTATCTGGATTTATTTTGACCACGACCAAATAATAGACTCATACAAAATGGGCACGGAGGGAATCGAACCCCCGCCTATTGCTCTGGAGGCAATCAGACTACCATTATCCTACGCGCCCTAAAATCAATTAATTTCTTAGTCTTAAAAATCTATCCTTTTATATGAGGATAGATTTATAAACAAAATCTGCTTTTGATAGATATGCCAAAAAGAGCAAGTTCGGAAAAAAACATTGAAGATAAAATTTTAGAGAACTTAATTGAGCTGCAAAAAGTTCATACAGGAATTGCAGAAAAATTTGACAAGCTAACAAAAGAAATATCAAACCTTCTTGCACTTTTTGAACTTGCGGCTAGGAATTTTTCCAAAAATCCAGCTGTTAAGGTTGGAGAATCCGATAAAGAATTTTTAGATAAAATAGATAAACTCCTTGAGCAGAATAAAACAATAGCCAAAGGCCTTACTTTGATGGAAGAGCAGATGAGGAAGAAGCTTTATTCTGAACCCCATAACTTAAGTAAAGATAGCGAAATTAAAGAACGATCTGAAGAAGTAGTTGGAGGAAATCCCGCCCAACAAGATAGCTTAATAACAGAGGAATATTCCCCCTCTATGAAATTTAATAATCGCCCTCTTCCAAGATTCTAGAATATGAAAAAAGAGAATATAAAAGAATCTGATCTTGCTGAATTTTTTATTAAAGGTTTTGTAGAAAGCATAATTGAGAATAAGATTAAAGAAAATTTTACTCCCCTGCAAATGCAAGGCAAGAATATGGCTAAACCAAAAGCGGACAATATTAAGATTAAAAATTATTCATTAGAAAGTCTTGAGAGCAAGACGGAAGATAAATCAATTAAACTAGATCAACATACCCCCCCTATAATGAAACAGAACATATCCAATATATCGAATGTTAACCCTGTTTTGTCTATCGCTGAAAAAAAACCAATGAATATAAGAACAGGACCATTACTAAATTTGAGCGGAACGCCTTTGAATAAGCTTCTCCCTTTTTTAAATGATCCTTCAATCTGGGCAATTGAATGCCAAGGGCCTGGAAAAAACATTCATATTATAAGGGGCGGAGCAAAACATATAACTCCTTTGATCCTTGATTCTAGTGAAATAGATGATATAATGAGAGAGATTTCTGGTAGAACAAAAATTCCTTTAATTCAAGGAATGTTTAAAGCTGCTTTTGGAAATCTACTTATTTCTGCTGTAATATCTGAGTTTGTTGGAACCCACTTCAGTATTAAAAAAATTGCTTCTCCAAGGCCGCCATATCCTTTAATGAGGCGCTAATAGAAAACTTTTTAGATTATAATGTTAAATTAAGATGATGTATATTCAAGAGCAATATCAAAACAATAAAGAAAAATTAAAAAATAGACTTAATGATTTTAAAAATTTATCTGATGATGGAAAATTTAAAGAGTTTATGTTCTGTATTTTAACTCCACAAAGCAATGCGCAGCGCTGCTGGCAAGCAGTTGAACAGATATCTCAACTGCAAATAATCGAAGAACAAATTGTATCCGATATATTAAAAACAAAAACAAGGTTTCATATTACTAAAACTCAAAGAATCTTAAAAGCAAAAGAAGAATGGGGCAGATTGCAACCTTATCTAATTCCTTCAGATATTAAGGAATTAAGAAACTTTATTGCAAAAACTGTAAATGGATATGGTATGAAAGAAGCATCTCATTTCCTTAGGAATATTGGAATGTCAAACAATAAGATAGCAATTCTTGATAGGCATATACTAAGAAATCTTAAAAATTTTGATTTAATTTATGAAAATAAAATAAAATCTCAAAATAAGTATTTGGAAATTGAAGATATATTCTTAGGATTTGCAAAATCAGTTAATATTCCGGCAGATGAATTGGACTTGTTATGGTGGAGTATAGAAAATGGCGAGATATTTAAGTAAACTCCCGCTCCTTTATATCTGGAAGGAACATCAAAGGCTTTTAGGACATTTTTTTCATCATTTCAGATAAGGCAACTTCTCCTAAAGGCTTCTTCCTATGAATTTTGAAACTACCAGCTACTTCTTTTTTAAAGCCTTTATATTTTAAATTAATCAAGAAAGTTGTTGTAAGGGCAATGAACCCGCCAATTGTGGCTAAAAGCATATCTTTTTGTGCATCCCAAATATCTCCCTGCGTGCCTAAATAAGTGTGGCTTACATCTCCACCTACAATAACTGCAAAACCAAATTCTATCAATTCGTATAACATTGAGAACGCCATTATCACATCTAAGGGCATATAATATTTCCATATGCCTTTGGCATTGGCTATTCTCCAGAATAATTCTCTAATTGGATATGCAAATAGCAACCCAAATGAAAAATGAACTAATCGGTCAAAATGATTTCTTTCAAAATTAAAAAATTCATTTATATTAAATTTAAAAAATCTGATAAAAAAATCATTATAAGGGACCCCAGAATAAGTGAATCTTGCACCTATTAAATGCAGAACCATGAAGATAAAGATTAATGTATAAGATATATTACTTAGCCTGAATTTTTTAAATGTAAAAATTAGGATTAATAGAAAAACAACAGTCATAATATGTTCGTAAAAGAAATCTTTTGGATAGGGGGGGTTAATTGCAGTTATCGCGAAAAAAACAATCGTTATTATTAAAAGAATAGCAGGATATTTTTTGCTAAAGAATATATTTTTCCCAGCCCCTTTTTTGGTTTTCATTGGCATAATGTAATTATTAATCTTTATATATTCTACGATCTTATAATAAAAATGAAAACCATAGTAATATCATTAGGAGGATCATTAATCATACCTGATAGTGTTGATTATATTTTTCTAGACAAATTAAAGAAAACATTGAGGAGATATTACAACACTTACAGGTTTGTAATTGTTTGTGGCGGAGGGTCGATAGCAAGGAAATATATCAATGCTTTAAAAAAAGAAGGCAAGCCAAATAGACTATTGAGCCTTGCTGGAATTAGGGCAACAAGAGCAAATGCTCTTTTCTTGATGCAATTTTTTGGAAAAGAGGCAAACGATACTCTTCCAATTAATATGCGTGAAGTAAAAAATAATTTAAAGAAGAATTCATTGGTAATATGCGGGGCATTGAGGTTCTCAAAAAATTCAACCTCGGACACTACTGCGGCAAAACTAGCAAAATACTTAAAAACTGAATTTGTTAATCTAACAAATGTTGATGGATTATATAGTTCAGATCCCAAGAGAAACAAGAATGCTAGGTTTATTCCATTTATAGATTGGAAGAAATTTCAAGATAGGGCTCTAAAATCAAAGTATTCTCCTGGACAGCATTTTGTTCTTGATCAGCAAGCTGCAGTTTTAATAAGGAAATATAGGATTCCAACTTTTATAATAGGCAGGAATCTTAAAAATCTTGAAAAGATATTTAATGGCCAAGAATTTATTGGAACATCAATAAAAGGAAAATAGTATTTTATGGCAATATGATAAATATACAAAATATTGAAGAGGCAAAAAAGCAAATAAGGAATAATAATCTGATTGGAAAATTTCCAATAATAGTCAAAGCTCAAAATCAAGAATTTAATAGAAAAATTCTTGAATATGGAAAGTTTGATATTCTACTGTCAGTTGAGTCAACAGCGCAAAATAAAGATACTTCAAAATATTTAGATTCGGGCCTGAACCATATATTAGCCAGAATAGCTTCGAGAAATAGTGTAAACTTTGGAATTGATTTACATGAGATTCGGTTATTAGATAAAAAACAAAAATCTGAAAGATTAGAAAAGTTAATCCAAAATATTAAAATATCGAGAAAAGCCAATGCAATTCTTAAATTAATAAATTATAAAAATAATAAAGATGCGTCTTCTTTTTTAGTTTCACTTGGCGCCTCAACTCAACAAGCTAAAAAAGCAGTATTATGAAAATTATAAAAGATAAATATTTAAATGAAAGAGGCGGAACTGCCAAAATTGTTAAAGTCTCCTGTACGAAATGCGGGAAACTTGTTTTACTTTATCAAAAGGATGGTGTGGGATGGCTTAAGAGATGCTATCTTAATAGAATAATCTCTCCAGAGAGCTACTTTAGTCTGCAATTTAATAAGAACTTAACTGAAAAGAATTTAAGAAATCTTTTTTGCATATGCGGATCAGTAATAGGCCATCCAATGAAACATAAAGACGGAAGGTTAGCCTTTCGTCTAATAAGGGGAAGATTTAAGCGCCTTAAATATGAAAAATCAATACAAAACTAATTAAAATCCTATAACTTTAAAATAGCATGTACAAAAGATATAAGTTCGATATTTGGGATGTTATAATCTGGATATCACTAATAGTTCTAGTCTTATATATTATAGGGAAACTAACTGGTTTTATTAACACTCCAGAATGGATTAATCTCATCCCTGTTATTACAATGATTTTCTTCGCAGGAGCATTTTATCAAAAAGTTTTGGCTTTTATGGAAAGGATGTCAATCCGTATGAATTATCTAAAAAATAGCTTAGATAAAACAAATGAAAAGATAACTGATATATCATTAATATTGGCTACTCAAGATGAAAAATTATTATTATTGGAAAGAAAAAGAAATTAACTAAAACTATCTATCCCATAACATTTTTAACCCCTTTCTCCCTCTTTTCATTATGCCTCAAGAACTGCAAAAAATAATAGAAAAGCTCTCCCCTTTAGAAAGAAAGATAATACCTTTTCTGAAATTAAAGATTCCCGAAATCGAAAAGAAATCAAACTTAGACAGTACATCTACTATAAGAGCACTCAGATTTCTTGAAAATAAGGGAATTATCAAAATTGAAAAATCAAGAAAGAGAATTATAGATCTTGGTACGAACGGTGTTTATTATAAAAACCATTATCTTCCAGAGAGAAAATTACTATTGGTTCTTGAAGAAAGCAAGTTGATTTCATTGGAAGAAGCGGCAAAATCTTCAAAATTGACTGATAATGAATTCAAAGTTTCTTTAGGAATTTTGAAAAATATGCGCTTTATTGAAATAAAAAATGGAAAGATTTTTCTTATTGCAAAAAAAGAAGAACTAGCTAAAAAGTTTCTAGAAGAACAGTTTTTGGAGATGCTTCCTGTTGAGGATTCTAAATTGTTGCCGGAGCATAAGTATGCACTTGAAAGTCTAAGAAGAAGAAAAGATATCTTAGAGATTAAAGATGAAACTATCATTGATTTTAAATTAACTTTATTAGGCAAACAATTAGCTGGAAAGGATGTTAATTCTGACCTTATAGAGGAGATAACCCCTGAAATAATTAAAAATTGGAATAAAACAAAAAAATTTAGATCTTATGATATTCAGTCTCAAGTACCTATGATTAATGGAGGCAAAAAGCATTTTGTAAATGAAGCTATAGAATATGCAAAAAGAATTTGGCTAGATTTAGGTTTTAAAGAGATGACAGGCAATATTGTTGAGATCTCTTTCTGGAATTTTGACGCTTTATTTACACCGCAAGACCATCCAGCTAGAGAAATGCATGATACTTTTTTCATAAAAGATGTTGAAAGTAAATTTTTAGATAGGGAAATAGCTTCAAAAGTTAAACAAACTCATGAGATAGGAATATCTGGAAGCAAAGGCTGGCAATATCAATGGCAGGAAAGAGAAGCAAGGAAATCTGTTCTTAGAACTCATACAACATGCATATCAGCAAGAACATTAGCACAATTAAAAACATCTGATCTCCCAGCAAAATATTTTACTATAGGAAAGGTTTTTAGAAATGAGGCATTAGACTGGAAGCATGGATTTGAGTTTTATCAGACAGAGGGAATAGTTATAGATAATAATCTAAGCTTAAGACATCTCTTAGGATACTTGAGGGAATTTTATAAAAAGATGGGATTTGAAGCAATTAAGTTTGTACCTTCTTATTTTCCATATACAGAACCAAGCGTAGAGGTCCAGATATATCATGAAGTGAAAAAGGCCTGGCTTGAATTAGGCGGTGCAGGGATTTTCCGTCCGGAGGTAACAATCCCATTATTGGGGAAAAATATTCCTATATTAGCATGGGGCCAAGGTTTTGATAGAATTATAATAGACTATTACAAAATCAAGGACTTAAGGGAAATGTATTCAAATAATATAAGAGATCTTAGAAATAAAAAGTCCTGGATAAAATAATATGGCAAGTGTAAAATTTTTAAGGCAAGAATTAGAAAAGTATCTAAAATTAACAGACGAAGTAAAAGAAAAGATATCCTTATTTGGAATTCCAATAGAGTCTCTTACAGAAAAAGAAATAGAGCTTGAAATACTCCCAAATAGGCCTGATTTGCTTTCGCTTCAAGGTTTTTTAAGAGCAATAAAATCCTATACAGGAAAAGAAAAAGATATAAAGAAATATAAGACAAGCAAGCCTGAAAAGGACTATAAGATAATTGTAGAGTCTGGAGTAACGAATATAAGGCCTTATACTGCCTGTGCAATTGTTACTGGTCTATCATTAGATTCTGAAAGAATATCTTCAATTATTGATTTACAGGAAAAACTTCATGTGACATTAGGCAGGAAAAGAAAAAAAGTTGCTTTAGGTATATATCCTTTGGACAAAATTGCCCTGCCTATAACATATACTGCTTTTCTTCCAGAAAAGATAAAGTTCATTCCTCTAGATTATAAAGAGGAAATGAGTGCGGATGAAATATTACAAAAACATCCTGCGGGAAAGGAATATGCATATCTATTAGAAAATTATGATCGCTATCCTATATTTATAGACTCTAAAAAAAAGATATTATCCATGCCCCCAATAATAAACAGCAATGAAACAGGCCGTGTTACAGAGCAAACAAGATCTATATTTATTGAGTGCTCTGGTTATGATCTTCGAATATTAAAAAAAACATTAAATATTATTGCCACTACATTAGCTGATATGGGGGGAAAGATATACCAAATGGAATTGAATTATGAAAAAAACAAAGAAATTACCCCGGATCTTAAACCTGAAAAAATGAAGTTATCTTTAGAAAATTCAA
Organism: Candidatus Woesearchaeota archaeon; assembly: GCA_964465795.1. Taxonomy (GTDB): domain Archaea; phylum Nanobdellota; class Nanobdellia; order Pacearchaeales; family GW2011-AR1; genus JAUSIK01. The sequence goes on along the minus strand of CAYXLD010000022.1, from coordinate 3,315 downwards.
ATAGTTTGTTGGGATTAAATCTAAAGGAAAAAGACTTGGAAAACTTACTTTCAAAAATGGGATATAAATATAAAAAAGGGAAAGTAGAGGTGCCTGCTTGGAGGGTAGATATACTTCATGAAGTTGATATTATTGAAGATATTGCTATTGCATACGGCTACAATAACTTAATTCCGGAAATACCTGCTGTTTCAACAGTAGCTGAAGAGTCTAAAGAAAGCAGGATAAGAAGAAAATTAAGCGAGATACTTATTGGCTTGGGCTTTATAGAAACTTCATCTTATCATTTAATAAAGACAGGAGAAAAAGATAGACTAAGAATAAATAACTTAATTGAATTAGAGAATTCTAAAACAGAATATAAATATCTTAGGCCAAATTTACTAATTCCAGCTTTGAGAACTATGGCTGAAAACAAAGACGTGGACTATCCTCAAAAATTGTTCGAAATTGGAAAAGTTTTCACAATGGAAAGAACGTTTACAGAATCAGGAGTCAATGAAAAAGAAAATCTAATAATTTACATTTCTCCTTCAAACTTCACCGAACTAAAGCAAATCCTGGATTATTTAACAAAAATCCTAGATATTCAATATACTATAAAGGAATTGTCTCATCCAAACCTGATAGAAGGAAGAGCAGCATCAATTATAATTAATAATAAAAATATTGGCTATTTTGGAGATATTCATCCAAAAACACTTCAAGATTGGAATATTAAAATGCCAGTTGCTGTTTTGGAAATTTCTTTAGAAGAGATTTATAAAATACTGCTGGAAAGATAAGAAAATTGTCATCCGAAATAACTTCTATCTTTTTTATTATTATTGAAGTCTCTTGGTTTTTTCATATTCTCAAGAATCTTTCTAAATCTGGGCTTTAGACTAACCCATTTATCATAAACTTTTTTTATCAGATCAGCTTCTCCTTTTTCGTTTGAGTCAATCTCTAAATCCAGTGAAAGTAAACTTAAATCAGCAAGTTCCGAATATGTACTGTCGATTATCTTTTTATCATCTATACTCATAGAGCTGATATAAGGCAGATACATTCTAGGAGAGTTAATAGGGTTAATCAGCATCTCCAAAAATGTCATGGAGTTAACAATTTTTTCCATAATCAATTTTCTAAAAGCGCGTAAAATTTTATCTATTTCTCTGTCTAATTTCTCTATTTCGAATTCAGAATTAAGCTCATCATAGCTTGGAAGATCATATTTCTTAACAAACTTTTCATATGTATTTTTCAAAATCTCAAGTTTCATACTTTCATTAAAAACGTATCTTTTATATAGTTAACTGCTTAATAGAAGTATGTATATGCTGCAATTTCTTAAACCTTCATTAATAAAGATTATATTTACAACGGCCTTATTTATAATAACATTTTTATCCCGCCTTACAGAGCCAATGAAAATCTGCCCATTATTAAAAATCGATTGTACTTCACAAGTTTCTTATACGATTAAATCATATATAATAATAAACATATTGACTTTGATTATTGTTTACTTAATAAGCTGTATAATTTTTAATAAGAAGAATACTTATCAAAAAGTCCGAAAATAAATCAGGCCAAAAAACTTATAGTTTACAATTTGGTATTTAAACAGTGAATTATTTTAAATTTATTATAATTTAATGGATTTATTATTTTGGTATGTCTCTCCTTGCGATATTCAATATAACATTGTATCCGACCTTTTCAACATAGTTAAATGGTATAATTATCTTTTTCCCAAAAAGGCCGTGTTTTATTCCTAGAGCAGTAATTTTATTGCTATTTTCAAAAAGTTCAACATCAGAAATAATTCCTATATCTTTGCCGTCTTTGTCAAAAACTTTTAATCCTCTAATTTCAAGAGCAACTCTTATATTTAAGAAGACCGCATATTCTGTAATCTTTTCGATATAATTTCTCCCTATAGTTAATCCTTTTTTTAAGAATCCCTTGTCAATTCCAATACCTATAAAATCAAAATTAACCTGATCAATAAAAACCTTTTCAGCAATTCCTATAAAACTGCCTTCTGAATCTATAATATCTTTTCCTAGAATATCGTCCGACGTTAATGCTTTGTTAAGATCTTTGCTCGATATACTTCTTTGTGCCATCATAATTTATTTTTAAAATAACTGATTTGCCTATTAGTTTTATGCTTTCTGCAGGAATGTTAAATCTTTTAAATAAAGACTTGGCAATAATAGATTTGATATCATTGGTGTAATCTGATCTTATAATTTCAATAACCCTGCCAACTTTTTTCCCATCCATACTTATAACTTTTAACTTTTTTATTAATATAAATGGATCGATATTTAATATAACAGCATCATCAGAAACTTTTTGAAAATAGCTTTTTCCCACATATAATGGCGGCCTAAAAGAGCCTCTTGAAATAGTAATTGCCTCTAAACCCATTGTTTTCGGATTAATTCTGACTTCTTTAACTTTTCCGACAATTATACTTTCTACGGAAAGTACTTTAGAGTGCAGAATACTTTTCAAATTTATAGTCTTGTTTTTATGCGCATCGTCTTTTTGAATTATATTAACCTCTTCCATATTTAATAAAGATTCAATCAATATAAAAAGTTATCTTATACAAACAATAAGTAGACTCCTGCAATGGCAGTATATTTCAGAATACTTCCTAGAGTAACTAAGATAAATAACCTAATAAAATTATATCTGGCAATTCCTAATGCAAAAGTTAAGACTTCATAGGGCAAAGCAGGGATTGCACTAACAAAAAATAGAAGCAATGCACCATATTTATTAGTCAATCTCCTTATTTTATAGACTTTTTTAGCTGAAAGGAAATTCATAATAACCGGGCTGAACTTTAATCCAAGCCAATAATTAACAATTTGAATTAATAATAAGCCTAAATTCAGCAATATTATAGAAAGAATTATATTATTTCCCTTTGTTAGGCTATAATAAAATATAATTTCTAGCGGCGAGGGGATTATAAAAGAGCCACCCAATACTCCCGTATAGAATAAACCTGCTGGAGTAAGCTGAGTTATTTCTTCTTCAATAAAGCCTTCTAAAGATTTAACTATGAAATTTTCTTTAAATAAAGGATAGAATTTTAACTGAAAAGTTATTGCAGATATGGCGATTAAAATAAGAATTAGTAATGAAATGATAAAAATTCTAATTTTTTTTGCATTAGAGGTTTCATAAACAAAATAATAATCATCCATTAATAGTCAAGTAAAATATTAATAATAAACCTTGTGTTTATATTATATCATGTGGTATCCGAAAATTAGTTCTCAACGCTGATTTATATCGGCCCATGAAATT
>CAYXLD010000021.1:0-13745 GCA_964465795.1 Candidatus Woesearchaeota archaeon | reverse complement strand
ATGGGCCGATATAAATCAGCGTTGAGAACTAATTTTCGGATACCACAAGATACTGCAGCAGTGCAAAGTTTTAAAAACCGTTTTTGATAGAGAATTAAATGGCACATGGCATGTATCATTATTTAGGGAAAATTTGGAGAAAACCCGACAGAGCACTTTTGCATGAAAAATTAATAAGATGGAGGGCGGGAGGTTCTGTCGAAAGAGTTGATAAACCCCTTAGATTGGATAGAGCGAGGGCTTTAGGATACAAGGCAAAGAAAGGAATTTTTGTTGTTAGAGTTAAATTAATCAGAGGGGGAAGAAGAAGGCAGAGGCATGGTGTGAAGGGCAGAAAAAGCAGGAAACAAACAATTAGAAAAATGCTCAAGATGAATTATAAATGGGTTGCTGAAATAAGAGCAGCAAGAAAATATAAAAATATGGAGGTGTTAAATTCCTACTGGATTGGCAAAGATGGAAAATATTATTTCTTTGAAGTTATAATGGTTGATCCGAATATGCCTGAGATAAAATCTGATTCTGTTTTGAAATGGATTTCTGATAATGCTAATAGAAAGAGAGCTGAAAGAGGTTTGACTAGTGCTGCTAAAAAGTCTAGAGGATTAATGACTAAGAGCCATAATTTGAAAGTAAGACCTAGTTTGAGGGCTTGGAATAGAAGAGGAAAGTAATCAAGCACTTAGAATCATTTATCTTGACAAGCCTGTGCTAGATGATTTGCTCATATTTCGATTTTAACAAAAATAATTATATAATAAAAATAAAAAGTTTATTTTATTGAGAACTTCCTCTTAGCGTTCCTGTTGATTGTTGAACTAAGGTGCCTCCGCTTGTCTTTTTATATCTTAGAGTAATCTCTGCTCTAACCAAGTCTCCTTTAGCCCATTTGGCTCCACAATCGATATTTATCGTAATTTGATTTCCTGATGTCCATGCTGCAGGTGCTGTCGCATGGATTACATCTGCTTCTCCAGTATCCTCTGCTTCTGTACATGCAGTTCCATCAGACAGTACTACTTCTACACCGTCAGCACTGCTGTCCTGAAGTTCAAGTGTCAATGATTCACCCAAATTTTGTCCAACTGCTAATGAAATTCTGTCTTGTCCAGCTCCGCCCCCATCATTAATTATATTAAATTCGTCTATTGCAAATGGCGGATTAACAACGGCTGTTCCTCCAACAAGTTTTCCTGGACTAAAAACTCCAAAATATGCCAGAACACCGATTGCTATGATTGCCGCTAAAATAGCCCAACCATATGTCATAAGGAATTCCATAGCTGCTTGTCCTTTTTTGAACATTCTTTTACCTCCTTTTTGTATAATATAATACTATAACATTAAATTAGAATAATATATAAATGTTTTTGTTTTAGAGTTCTAATAAGATGGAGAAAAAAAGGGCATTTTTGTATATTTTAATAATAGCTTTCATTAGCGCTGTTTTAATTTATTTTTTATTTTCAAGCAGTATTGAGAATCTCATTAATGACAATGTAAGAAAAGCTGGCCAAATTAAAACAGAGGAAGGCCATGGAGATAATCCTGCAGTAAATGTTTTTGAATCAAATGGAAAGGCAAATAAAATTATTGACAAGAGTGAAAATGAACTAAATAATGAGGGATCTGGTACTGGGAGCGGAGTAGGGGGCAAGGCAGGCGAAACAAGCTCGTCTTCAGGAATTATAAATTCAACTAATCAAGATTCTACGAATAATGATTTTCTTTGTCTGCTTGCAAGACCAGGGAATTTACCTAATATAGAATGCCATGTAAATTATATTAAAACTGATAGTATCTCTTTAAAGATTTCAAATGCTTTGGGAGAAGATATTTTTGTTGAGATTATTATTGATGGCTGTTCATCCAATGTTCAAGGTTTTGTAAAGAACAATGAAAATACTGATTTTGTTATAAACTGCTCCGTAGAAAATTACTTTGAAAGTGAATTAACAATGATTTATAGTATTGGGAATAACAACATAGTTATTAATGGAATAGTTAGTGGATATGCGTTAGATTAGGCACAAGAAACTTGATAGTCTAGCAGATGATCTAAATCTATTTTAAACCATTCTGGCAGGCCTGAAGGAGCTATGTTGCAGGCCGCAGGATTTATAGCAGAAAAATAGATGTAGTCAATAACTGATTTATCTTTTGTATTTATTCCCTGTGCTGAAAGTTTATTTAAGTTGACTAGAGATTCAATACCAAATTGGTTTGGCGTATATTTTCCTTCTAACCTGTCTAAGAAACTAGGCCCTGTAGTGGAGGTCTTGTAATATGAATTGTTAGCATGGATTGAAAGATTTGAAACATCTGCTCCATTGACAAAAATAGAATAAGGTGTTTTGATTATTTTATTTGATATTAAGCCATTTGTATTCAATAAATACAGCGGATCTTCAAATCCTTCAATATTTATATTTGTTCTAATCTCGTCTATTTTTTGCCACTTTGAAATATTTCCTTTATCAAGAAAAGTTATGTTAATATTCATTAAAAGAATTATATTCCAAGGATCTTCATGGTGTACAGAGACATTTATTATAGAATAATCAACATAGATATTTACTCTGTTGCTTAAATCTGAAACACGCGACTTCCACTCTGAAAGCTTATATCCCTCCATTAATCCCATACTTTGATTGTTAATAGTTCCATTAATCATTGCTTCTTTGATCGAATTTTCTGCATTATCGATGAAATTTCCAGTTTCAGTTATATAACTGCCAATTGAAAGAACAGCCCTATATCCTGAAATATAAATTTGCCTTTCCATATCCTTTTCAAGGGAAAAAATGAAATGGTTCATTGTTTCTACTCTATCTCTAATTGATTTTTTTTCTTTGACTGATGAATAAAAGGTTAAAGATGTTAGAAAAAGGGAGAGAATTAGCACAGCCAATGTTGTAAAAATAATTCCTTTTTTATTTTCTATTCCCATGTTCTCACCTGTACTTCAGTAGACCATAAATACGGAACGCCGGCTATATCAAGATTTCCAATTTCAATACTTGCTTGGTCAATTGCAATATCTATTTTTCCATTAAAATCTGCATCTAATTGTATTAACAGTCTTTCTACTGCGTTATCTACAGCATCTTTGGATGGGTCCCAATCATCATTAAAATTGCCTATTTGAAGGATTTTGGTTTGCCCATCTTCAAATGAAAGTGTTCTGCTGCCTCCTTGAGCTTTTTCGAAAGCATCTCCATAATTTACAAAACCTCTTAGAAAATATGTTATAGAACCATAAGATGATTCGTTTGAAACACCATAATTTGATCCGAAGTCTAGCGTGAAATTATTAGCACCGTCTTTAAATAATCCTGCTGTTAATTTTGGGTTGTAACCAAACCTGCTAAATGCTTGTATGAATGGATCTGGAGGAGAATTATATAATGATATTCCATTAGCTTTGACAACTTGGGATAAAGATGTAGAGCCTGTTTTTAACCATCCCAATTGCCAATCCGCAATAACAGGGGTTGAGTTTTTTGGCAGGTAAAATTGCCAGACTAAATTCCTATAAAAAGTATTTTGTACTAAATTTGATGATTTATTTATCTTTATTTCCTGTGTTAAATCTATATTGCCGAATGGAATATCTGATTGAGAGGAAGTATTTATTTCAATATAGGAATTTTCATTTAGGAAAACTGTTCCAGTTGAGCCTACCTTTGCTATTACAAAGAAATATTCATTGCTTAAATTATTATATGACAACCCAACTTTTGTAAGGTTTCCCATTATCTCTTCATTAGTAAAGTTTATTATATCGCTTATAGGGCTCTTTGTACCTATAGTTGCTGTAGTAGCTCTTGACCTTATTAAAAGTTGAGTAGCAGAAGAAGTATTAAGCTTTATATTCATATAGTTTATCGGGTTTGTGACAATAATTGCTTTTTCGTGGTATAAAATAGCACTTGATTTCATTTTATTGAAATAGAATTTTTTTTGATTTTCTATCGTTAATAAGTTTGGAGTATTATACTCTACAACTATATGAGAGGCGCCATCATCTCCGCCTGTTGTGCTGTTTAAAATTGCTATGTTTTTTCCAGGAGATAGATATTGAGTAATATTAAATTTCCTAAAATATTGAATGTCCCCGTTAAATATCTGTATATTATTTACTGTTAATGTTGTTGGCTGCCCCACCCATGAGGGCTCCGCCAGCCAAAATGCATTCAGAATTGTAGAATTTTGAGGTACATTTATCTCGTAAATTATATCTGTTTTCCCTGTTCCGCAATAAGACTGCGAATTACTCCATTTACCGCACATCAAATCTCCTTTCACAATTAAAGTTGTCTTTTTATTAGAAATTTTTTTTAACCAAGCTTTTGAGATAAATCCTTCTGTTACATTACCTTTGGATATTCCACTTAATGTTTGTCTTGCAGAAATAATGTTCTCTGAATTTTCGTAGGGCGATGAATTTATCGATCCTATTAATGTATTATCATACCATATTCCAATATTTTTATTAGTACTTATTTCCTCTAGGATAATTTCCGCCAATTTTTGAGCCAATGTTATATTAGTTACATAAAATTCTCCGATTTGCTCTAATACAGATTTGTTTGTGTTATTTATTATGCCGTTCATAGTTAAATTTTCGATGTAGGAGTCGCTTATTTCAGAAATACTTAATGAGGATAAGACATTTAAGAGGTCTCTATGCAGTTCTGCTTCTTGTTTGGTATTATTTATTAAAGGGATCGCTATTAATATTATCACTATAATTATTCCCGAGGCCATTAATGCATCTAAGCTAAAAAATATCCCTCTTTTTTTCATATCACTCCCAAATTTCTAAATTTAAGATTATTGGCTTGTTATTATATATAACTATCCTCTCAATTTTAACTAAATTTTTTGGACTTTCAGGCAATTTTCCAAAGCCGGCAATTTCTTCACCATTGGCAGTAATATTTCTTGAAAAGTAAATGTAGAAATCATGTTTAACATTTAATAAGGACTTTGTTTTTATATAATCAAACTTTGTTAAATTGTAGAATAAATCTATTTTAGTTTGGTTTATTTTATTATTCGAAATAATGCCAGGAACCAAAACATTTGCCGGCGTCCAATTTTTTGGCGAGCCCTCCAAAAGAAGAGAGTTTGTTATAATGTCGCCTTCATATTCCAATTTATTAAGAATTGTTTCTGCTTCTTCAGATGCATTTAAAGTATATATATAGAACGATACTATCCCTGTTATAAATATTATTGAGGCAATCATTAAATCAAAACCCCATGCTTGGCCATTTTTATTGCTGTTCATCTTTCTTATATTTTGAATAGCAATAACTATATAAATTTGTTTTATGGATATTTGAAATCCGATATATTTTTTTTGTTTATTAATATTCCTTTTTTTTCTATACTGAATGGATATATCCTTCTGGAATGTTCAGTTCCCCTCATTTTTAATATCTCTAAATAGCGCGCTCTCTTATCCTTTTTTCTAATATAATAAAGGAAAATTATAGAGTCTGATTCAAATTCCATGGCTTTAGAAGCTGTTTTTTCAGTATTAATAGAAGGGTCTTCTTCTAGGGTTAATACGGATGTGCAACTCCATTCTCTTATCATGTTAAACAACGCAAGAGCAGCCTCTCTTTTTTCTAGTTCATCTTTGAATAAGAGTGCGAATGATGTAATACTATCAATTACTATTCGAGATACTTTGTTTGAAACTACAATATTTTCTATCTCTCCGCCCCCCTCCTCGAGCATTGTTTTTACTTTAGCCGGAGTATATTCTAGGAAAGTAAACAATCCTTTTTTTTCATATTCTAAAAGATCCCAACCAAAATCCTTCATATTTTCGTAAAATCTTGTTTTTTTCTCTTCAAATGTTACATATAAGCATTTTTCGCTCTTTTTTAATCCGGAGATGAGAAATTGAGTTGAGAATATTGATTTTCCGCTACCTGCTCCCCCTACGATAACATTTATTGAATTTTTTTCAAATCCCCCTTCTGCTAGATTATCGAAATTTGGCACCCCTGTAGGCACTCTTATTTCTTTTACTGACTTTTGACTGGGTTTTTTAATCTTTGATTTCTTTTTGCCATAAACCTTCTTTTTTCTATGTTTCATTCTATCTTTATGATTTCAGCATATAAAAATTTAACTAACTATAAATTATCCCACAAGGTCTGAAAATTGATTTAATAAGAAGATTCTTACTAGAAAGAATACTGATATGCTTGATAGAATCAAAGGCAGAATATATTTTAATCCTGCTTTTTCTTCGCCCTTGTATACTAATCCTAGGAGTAATGATGCTAAAGTTCCAATAGCTATTAGGAAAATAACAGAAAAGTATATGACAAAATTTACAGATATATTTATAGATGTAAATGTAATTGGGAGGCTTGATGTTATACTCGCATCGAGAGGAGGTATATCAGAAAGTATGGATGTTAGGATTTCAACCAAGACTGATGAAAGAGCAAAAAGAGATGGTGCTCCAGCCGCCACAGCAACAAAGATAAATATTAAGTACATTAAGACGTTTGAAGCGGCTCTTTTTTCAATAAAACCTCTTTGTCTCATGTTTATTGCTGTTTCATCCAATATTACTGCTAAATTTCCTCCTGATCTGATTCCTGAATTAATTACGCTTATTGTCTTAAATATTTTTTCTGATTTCGTTCTTTTTGCCATGGATATTAGTGCAGCACTAATTTCTTTTCCAGTAATAATCTCTTTTCCTAGGTTAATTATTTCTTCATCTAATGGTGAAAATTCTTTTCTTGAACTATAAAGCAGGGCTTTATCAATTGTCATTCCTGCTCTTAGATTTGAAGCCATTAATTCAATAAAATCAGGGAATACTTCTTCCATTTTTTTTATTTTTAAAGATGTGCTTATTAGTTCTTTTGTAATAAAATATGCCTGGCTAATTATTATCGATACAACTAGCGCGATTATTGCAGCAATACTGCTTTTTGAAACAAAATAAGCAGAAACAGTAATTATTAATGAAATGATTAGAGATAATAATATATTTTTATTTAATCTTTTCCCTTCCTTTTTTCCATCTTTTCCTAGTACTATTTTTTTATTTTTCATGTTAGAGGAGACTTGGTCGAATTGATTTTATCATGCCGATGAATATGACTTTAAGGATAATTACAATTGTAAAGATTCCTATAAATAATAAAGTTGTTGCATGACTTTCTAAACCTAGCATTGATGAGAGGATCGTAAGAAATGTTATTGATAGGGCTGGAAAGATAACTGATGCAAGCATGTAAAACATTATTAATGGATTTAGCTTATTGCCATAATTTTGAATTTGAATTACCTGCTCTTCATTAAGAGTTTTTATGCTTTCTTTGATAACAGAGGCTATATCGCTTCCTGCACGCATTCCATTGCTAATTTGCCATAATGTCCTTTTAAAAAAGATTGAGGAATTCCCCTCCCCCATTTCTTCCAGTACTTCAATTTGAGGCAAACCTGCGTTTATTTTCTTGACAACTTTTTTAAATTCCTCACTTAATTCTCCGTAATCTGTTGAAGATATATTGACTAATATATCAAATATAGGGATCCCGGAATTCAACTGAACAAGAATGTCTTGAAGAGCTGAAACAAGATTTTTTTCTATGTTTTTTGCTTTTCTTGATTCATAGATTCTAGGATAGTTCATCTGACTCATAAATACAAAACTAGAAAATAAAAATGAGATTCCTGCAGAAATAATTACAGGATGATTATTTTTAATTAGAATTAGTATTGTAGTTAGAATAATGTTTACAATTATGAAAAATAGAATAAAGCTTCTTATTCCTATAGAAAGATATTCTTGAACTGATAATTTCGTATTTGAATTTTCTAAGTATCTTTGAAAATTGGATTTATTTTCCTTATAATTTGGGTTTTTAAAAATATTGAAGAATTTTGATTTTCTTTTAAGAGATTCGATATTTGCGATTGTATAAGGTATGCGGAAAATCATACTATTACTCCAAAACAGCCCGAATATTGTTTTGATTTATTGCTTTTAATAAAAAGTCTTTGTTTTTATAATAAAGATTTGTAACTTTGCCAAAACTATTCAAATCTCGAATATTATTTTTTATCATCCACGATAGGATTTTATTCCTTTGATCTAGGGAAAGATTTATCTCTTTTTGCGACATCCCAGTATGGCGGCCTATCTCTTCATAAAAACGTATACTTTCACCATGTCTTACTATTTTGTCGCCATCTGCTGTCCATCTATATAGGATGTTTGCTCTAGCTTCGTCTTTTTCAGCGTTAAATTCAGCTAGTTGAAGAATTCTTCTTATTCCTTTTCTGCGATCTCTGAACATTACAACGTTTAAATTAACAGCCTTTAAAAGATTTGGAGGAACATTTATTGGAGGATTTATAAGCCTTGATATTGTTTCAGATGCAGTATCAGCATGAACTGTTGCATAAACACTGTGGCCTGTGTGCATTGCTTCAAATAATACCATCGCCTCCTGCTGCTTTCTCATTTCCCCTAAAACAATCCGGTCTGGACGCATTCTTAATGAGTTTATTAGAAGATCCAACATTGAAACCTCTCCTTTTCCTTCAGGATTTGCAGTTCTTGTTACCAATGGTGTCCAATATAAAAATTCTGGAAGCATTAGTTCACGTGTGTCTTCAATACTGATAATTCTTTGATTTGGCGGAATGAAAGGCATGCATGCGTTAAGAAATGAAGTTTTTCCAGATCCTGTGCCTCCCGAGATTAGAATGTTCATTTCATACTCTATCGCTAGCCATAGTAGGGAGGCTATATTCAAATCGCAGGTTTTTGAATTAATAAGGTCGATTATTGTAAAGGGATCACGTGCAAATTTTCTTATTGTTATTGTATTTCCTTTTGTGTTTACAGGATAGAGAACTGCGTTTATTCTGTCTCCAGTAATCAAGTGCGCGTCTAATAAGGGATTCAGGACAGTTATTTGCCTTCCGACTCTCCTTGCAATGATATTAGAATAATTAATGATTGTTTCTTCCTGGCTTATTTTTAAATTTGTTTCTAGCCATCCATGTTTTTTACTATAAACTCGAATAGGTTCTTTAGCCGATGGAATTACTATTTCTTCAAGATTTGGATCATCTATTAGATACTCTATCTCGCCTAAACCGAGCATATCTTGAATAAGATGGCTAACGAGGAATTGTTCTACTTCCTTATCAATTGTAGGCAGATTTTGTTTGATAAGTTTTGTAGCTTCATCAACAAATCTTTTTTTGATTGCATTAAAAGATGAAGGATCAACAAGCTCTTTCATGCTTACTGTTGTAATAGATATTAATTCACTTCTGATTGTGTTTAATAGTGCAGAAGTAGCAATATCAATCTTAGGTATTGAGATTTCATACTTTAATCCTAGGTGATCTCTTTTTATATTGATATTTACTTTTGCGTTACCTATACTTATCTGATACTTTTCTAAGGAGGCCTCTAGATATTCATGTGTTTTTTTTTGTGTAAAATTCCTTTTTACAATAACTTTCCTCTTTTTTACATGCTTTTTCATTTTATTCATTTATAGTTAATTCCGGCTCCCCAATTCTTGGATAATGCAATGAAGCCAGGCTTGCTGATTCCAGTGTTTTTGCCCAATTCATGGCTATTTCTTCAGACACATTGAATATTTTCATTATTGTAGAAACCCTCAAATGTTTTTTATTTTTTAAAACTTCATATAACACATCAAGATCTGTTTTTGTTTTTGTTTTATACTTTTCTAAAATACCTTTTGTTTTGAATTTTTCATTTAATGATTGTTTATGTTTGATTATTGCGGAAATCATCAAGGCTAATAAAATCCCCCACTCAATCACTAGTATAATCATTGACTTTTGAGATATTTTTTGATATTCAGGAACAAGACTTTCAAAAGAAACTTTTCCTATTGAGAATCCTGAAATACCTGTTTTTACAATATCAGAGATTCCTGCGCTATATACTATTACATGAAATAGAGTATGAAGCGATGCAATTATAAAAATAATTGATATAAATAGAGCTATTTTTCTTACCATTTTATCCTCTTTAATTTAATAGGAGGGATTCTTTTATAAACCTTATTAGTATCATTTGATTAGCTTTAAATATTTGTTAATATTTATTGATAGCAAGAGCAAGATGCAAAAAAAGGGCCAGATTAGTTTAGAGTACATGATAACTGTAGGGTTTATAATTTTTCTTATAATTGGAATACTCGGAATAGGTATCTTTTATTCTGGCCTTATAAAAGATAGAATTAGAATTAACAATCTGAAAAATTTTGCAAACAAAATAATATCTTCTTCAGAAAGCGTATATTATGCCGGAGAGCCTTCACTGACTACTGTTAATGTGTATCTTCCTTCAGGTGTCCAGCATATATTTATTTCAGGAAATGAAATTATTTTTAACATTACAACAAGCGGAGGAATTAGCGTTATTTCATATTCCGGGAATGTTCCATTAGATGGGAGCTTAAGCAATTCTGAAGGCGCAAAGAAAGTGAGGATTGTAGCATATAAGAATAACGCGACTATTACTGAAATTTCTTAATTGCATCAAATAGGTATTTAAATAATAATAAGAATATATAATAATGAAGATTGGACAATCATCAGTTGAATTTTTAATTTTGACAGGAGCAGCGATACTGGTCTTTCTGATTTTTTCTGTAGTTATACAGAGTAATATTAAAGATAAAACTATCGAACAGACTGACTTTAAAATGAGGGAAATTGGATTTTTAATCCGTGAGGAGGTCAACCTTGCTATAGGAGCAAGCGATGGGTATTGGAGGGAGTTTAGCGTTCCGGAGAAAATATCAAATAGGCCTTATAGCGTTAATATTTCCGACGGGTTGATTTATCTAAAAACTGATGATGAGAAATTTGCTACAAGTATACCTGTTGGAAATGTTATAGGCGCCCTTACAAAAGGCAAAAATTTTATAACTAAATATGAAGGCCAAGTTTATTTAAATTTATATCCTTAATTATTGTTTGTTATTCTCTATGGATTTTTGCCACTGGGCTTTTTTCGCCTCCCATTCTGCCTTTTGTTTTTTAACTATCTCACAATTTGGATTGAAGCAGAATTCCCAAGGGCGTTTTCCTTTTCTTATTGCTAGAAGCCTTGGAAATTGACAAGAAATACATGAGTTGCCTGATATTTTTATTAAGGAGTTTGGAGGAACGTTATAGGTTTGCCTGCAATTAGGATAATTTGAACAGGCTATAAAATGCTTACTTGTTTTTTTGGAGTAAAGGATCCTAAGGCTTCCTTGTTTACATGTAGGGCATTGGGTAATAACATTATTTTCCTGCTCTTCTCTTCTTTGATCTGTAATTCCCTCTTTTAATTCATTTCCTATTTCTATTTCTTTAATCTTAAATTCTTTTGATATATCTATTATTATCTTTTCTGCTTTTTGAATTATTTCTTTTTCTTTTTCTAAGTGATTCTTTAGCTTTATGTTCTGAATAAATTCTATGTTTTCTTCCATTGATCTTGTTAAATTTTCATCTATTATTACTGGAGAATATTTTTCTAGCGTACTAATTAATTTCATGCCTAATTGAGTTGCCTTGATGCTTTTTCCATCTAAATAACCTCTTTGGAAAAGAGTATCTATAATCAGAGAACGTGTTGTTTTAGTTCCGAGATTCTTTTTTTCAAGAGTTGTTATCAATGATGTTGGAGTATATCTTTTTGGAGGTTGTGTTTCTTTCTCTTCAGTTTCTATATTATCTATTTTAACTCTGCCATTTAAATCTGGAATATCTTTTTCTTCCATTTTTGCAGGGTAAACTTTTGTCCAACCTTTTTCTAGAATCTTTAATCCTGATGCAGTAAATGTTATTTTGGAATCTTTTACTGATGTTAGAGTTATTTTTTTGTTTGCAGTTATTGTGTCAGGAGAGAAAGCAGAAATGAATCTTTTTATTATTAGATTATATAATTTTTGGTCATTTCCCTCCAGTTTTTTATATTCGCCAGTTGGGAAAATAGAAGGGTGGGCTGGGTCTAATTTTTTACCTTCGATAGGTTTTTGGCGCACTGCTATTTTTACCATTTCTGGGAAATAAGGCTGAAGTAGTTTTAGGATTTTCTTTGGTTCTATGGAGTCTGGAATCTTTTGACTCGATGTACGCGGATATGAAATTAAACCATCAAGATATAGTTTTTGTGCTATAGACAATGTTTGTGCCGGACTGATATTGTGATTAGCGTAAGCTTCTCTTTGGAGAGATGTTAAATCGAATGGAAATGGCGGAAGTATATGCTCTTCTGTTTTTTTTGTCTCCGCATTTGCTTCTTTTATATCTCTGAATTTTTCAAGTTCTGATTTATCGAATATATCTTTTGGATGCTTAAATCTCCCTTTATTTGAGATTACAGCGAAAACCTGCCAAAATGGTTCTGGCTTGAAAGCAGAAATTTCTTTCTCTCTTTCTACTATTATTTTTAATGCAGGGCCCTGAACGCGGCCGATTGATAAGACTTTAAAAGCATCTGCTTTTTTTATTGCAGACATCAAAGCTCTAGAAAGGTTTATACCATAAAGCCAATCTAAGATATGGCGAGTTTCGCCGGCATAAGCCTGCCCCCAATCTGGCTCGGGCATTGAATTCTCATAGGATTTTTCAAGTTCTTGTTTTGTTAAAGTAGAGTATTTCATTCTTTTTGCTGTATTTTTATTACAAATAAATCTTAAAACATTCCATCCAATTAATTCCCCTTCAATATCGTAGTCTGTTGCTAGAATTATCTCTTTAGCTTTTTTTGATAGTTTTTTAATTAAGTCATAATATCCTTTTGTAAATGCTGCATTTTTTGACATATAAGAAGGCACCCATTCTATTTTAAAAATAGGCCACCCTCTTTGCCCTTTTACATAAGTTAAATTGAATAAATGGCCAACAGCTGAAGCAACAATTATTTTTTCCCCCTTTCTTTCTAATTCATAAAAAGAAACCTTCCTTTCAGTATTTTTTCTGGGATTTCCTAGAGAATAGGCTATTTTTTGAGCTGCTTGAGGCTTTTCTGTTATTATCAAGATAGAGTCTTTTTTTGGCTGGGTTATTTCTATATTATTTGACCTGTTTTCTTTTCTTTTCCTTATTTTTTTTTCTTTTTTTAATTCTAGTTGTGTTGCAGGAACAGGTTTTCCTGGAGATTCTACTGTTGTAAGCTCTGCTGTTGTTGGTTTTGGCTTTGCTTCTTTTTCAACTATTAATTTCGCGTTATCTATGGGGAGATATTCCTTTACGGTCATTTTACTAATTTTTTAGGTTATCAAGAGGGCTTTTTATGTTTTTTATAGATTGCTGTGAAACTTGTAAATAAACTTGAGTTGTTTTTATGTCAGAATGGCCTAATAATTTTTGTATTATTTTTAAGTCTGTTCCTTGTTCAAGTAGGTGAGTAGCGAATGAATGTCTTAATAGATGAGGATAAACCTCTTTTTTAATCTCTGCTTTTTTCCCGGCTTTCTCAACAATTGCTTGAATTGTTGCTGTTGAAAGCTTTCCAGACCTGTTAGAAGGAAATAAAATATCTGAATTGTCAAGTTTGCAATAATGTTCTAGTTCATCTTTTATGCTATCTGGAATTTTGACAAATCTATCCTTTCTTCCTTTCGCTTTTCTGACATGAATTAATCCTTCGTTAAAATTAGCATCTTGTTTTTTTAGAGTAACTATTTCGCCAACTCGTAAGCCAC
>CAYXLD010000020.1:0-15017 GCA_964465795.1 Candidatus Woesearchaeota archaeon | reverse complement strand
ATAGAGATAAAGAAGGTTTACCATCCTCCTCCTTTATAAGTATCGGAGATACTGCTAACTGCAACAGCTTTAAATATTACCCGATCCTTTTTATAGAATAAAAAAAGCATGAAGATATTTATAGATTCCGCAGATTTAGAGGAAATAAGAGAGCTTATTAAAAATGATCTAATTGATGGTGTGACAACTAATCCTTCTTTAATAAAAAAGGAAGCAGATAGATTAAAAATAAACAATGAAAAACTTGGCTTAGAACAATACTTAAAAGAAATATTGAAAATAACAAAAGGAAAAAGAGTAAGCTTAGAAGTGGCAGGGTTAAATTATAATCAAATTATTAAAGAAGCCTTAATTCTTTATAAGAAGTTCAATCCTGTGTCAAAAAATGTCTATATAAAAATACCTGTTGATCCTTGTTTGGAATATAAATGCAGTTATGAAGCAGATGGAATAAAAGCTATAAATTTCCTTTCAAAAAAAAGAATACCAATAAACTGCACTTTGATTTTTACTCCAGAGCAAGCTTATCTTGCAGCAAAAGCAGGAGCAAATATAGTCAGCCCATTTGCAGGAAGAGAGGATGATTATCTTCGTGAAATGGCCAGAATAAAATTTAAGAAAGGAGATTATTTTCCAGCAAATGGCATTAAAAAATTAAACAAGATTCTTAGTGATAATGGCATAATATCTGGAGTAGATTTAATAAAACAATGCAAAATTTTGTTTTCTATTCAAAAGATAAAAGCTGAAATACTTGCGTCAAGCATCCGCAATGCAAGACAATTTAGAGAAATTGCTCTTGTTGGAGCTGATATTGCAACTATGCCTTATGATATAATTATATCTTTATTAAGGCATCATAAAACAACAGAGGGCATAAAGCAATTTACAAAAGATGCAACTAAAGAATATAAAGGGATAATTAGATAATGAATATAAAAAATACGATAAAAAATTTTGAAAAAAATTTTGACAGAAGGATAGAGGTTAAATTAGAAAATATGAAAAACTCATTTAAAAATATTTCAAATATTGAAGAAAATCCTATTATTTATGAGGTATTTATAAAAAAATATTCTCCAATTAATCTTGGCTTAACTGTGTTAAATTCAGGAACGATAAATGGCGAGTATTATATGACTAGAGGCCATATACATAAGAAATCGACTCCAGAATTTTATATTTTATTAGAAGGCAAAGGTATATTGTTTTTACAAAATAGAGATAAAACAAAAACAATAAAACTTAAGAAAAATAAAATAACTTTGATTCCTGAAAGTTATGCGCATAGATTGATAAATGCCGGTAATGAAAAATTAAAGACATTGACTATATATGATGAAACTTCTATGCCCAATTATAAAGTTGGATTTAAAAAAAGATTCTTCAGAAAATAAATTATTCTGAATAATACTGTTATATTGATTAGACTAAGATTTTTATAGTTAAAAAACCTCCTTATAAAGAAAAAAGAGGCTAAATGAATAAAAAATTAACAGCAGACTGGAAAGATATTATCATATGGATGCTTATAGCATTGGCTTTTTTGTTGATAATAGTTTCTTTAATAAAGGGGCATTAATATGAAATTAAAAGATTTGATATTGTGGATATTATTTATTATTGCATTAATAATATCAGGATGGTATCTTTTTGGTAATTCACCAACTCTAGAAGAAGCTCTTTCGGTTTTAATTCTAACAATTATCTATGCCAGCAGTTCTAAAATAAGCGACATAGAATTAAGATTAAACTCTATGGGAAAAAAATTTAGTAATTTAGAGAAAGTTTTATTAAGTTAGTTTATGATTTCAAACATAATAAAGGGGGGCGATCATGAAAGTAAATCTAAATAAAATCCTAAAAAATGGGAAGGCGCTATATCTCGCCTATGACCAAGGCCTTGAGCATGGCCCATCTCAAGATTTTAATGATAAAAATATTAATCCATTATATATTTTAGATTTAGCAAAAAATGGCAGGTTCCAGGGCATAGTCTTTCAAAAAGGAATTGCTGAGAAATATCAATATGAGATTAATAAATCAAAAATTCCATTAATTTTGAAATTAAACGGTAAAACAAATCTCTATAAAGGAGAAGCAATAGCCAGGCAATTGTGCACTGTAAAAGAAGCTATTGGCCTTAATGCTTCAGCAGTTGGATATACTATATATATCGGCAGCGCCCATGAATCATTGATGATGCAGGAGTTTGAATCAATAGAGCGTGAGGCACATTCAAAAGGATTGCCCGTAATACTTTGGGTATATCCAAGAGGAAAAGCAATCAAATCAGATACTTCTAAAGAGATAATGGCATATTCTGCAAGAGTCGGCTTAGAGTTAGGAGCAGATATAATAAAGATTAAGTACGGAGGCAATGTTCAAAATTTAAGATGGGCTGTAAAATCTGCTGGGAAAACTAAAGTAGTTGTGGCTGGGGGGCCTCCAATATCGGAATCTGGGCTTCTTAAGCAGACTTCTGATATTATGAAAGCCGGTGCAATAGGCCTTGCAGTAGGGAGAAACGTCTGGCAAAATTCTAATCCCTTAAATATCACGAAAAAGATTCAAAAAATTATCTGGGAATAAAAAATAATGGTTAATTTTATACACTTAATGGCCATTATTTTTGCAGGAATATTTGTAGCGATAACTGATGCTATAATTAATGAGGGCAATATTATTGCTTTATATTGCGCAAATATCATTTTTCCCATAAGTTTTTATTAATAACTGGGAATTAGGAATTATTGGCAATATCCAAATGATCTTTTATAGTATCGCTGTTATAAGTATTGGAGTGATAGTTAGGTTTAATAGGAGTTATTTTAATGAATTTTAGATAAGTTCAAGGAATTATCTGGAAAAATTAATATTTTCTAGAATTAATTTTACAATCATTAATCATAGATATTTTTGCAACAGGAAATATATTGGCAAATCTAGCCAAATACCAATTAAGTAATCCTCTGTAAGATTTTCCATTGGCCTGTTTCATATTTTTAAAATATTCTGAATTTAATTCTTTAATATTTTTCCCACTGTCTCTGCATAAAGCAGAAAGCATTTTCACTCTTAAAGAAGCATCGTCATATTTTCCATCCCTAAACTTATATATTCCTTCTTTCTATTTCCAAGTTCTCAAAGTTTGCGGATTAATATTATAGATAACTGCAACTTCAATATCTGTCTTTTCAGCTAATAATCTTTCCAACTCATCCTTAGAAGGTCTAGTGAATCCCTTGGGCAGATAGGCTTCTGAATCTTGTCTTCTTTCTATACCTGCATCTTCCAGCCACCTATAATAAGTTTTTGGATTTACTCCTATTTCTCTTGCGGATTTCCTGACAGGTTCTCTAGCTACATTATAAGAATAATCTAACTCTTCTCTAGTTGGCCTTTTATTCTACTTTTCCAACCCCAGCTTTTTAAGCCATCTGCCTAAAGTAGCACGATGAACACCTAATTGTAAAGATAGATCATAAGTTGATTTTAGTCCATTAACAAATAGTTTAGGCATAAAAATCTCAATGGACTCTCCAATCACTCCCTCAACTCTAAGCATAAGAAGCGTCTTATTCATAAAATTATAAAAACTAAAGAGCTTATAAAAATTATTGTTTTCAAAGCATTTTTATACTTCTTTAAACAAATTATAATAAAAAAGAGCAGCAATTATAAACAATGATAATAATAAATTTTAAAAACTATAAAATAGGGAAAGATGCGTTAAAGCTTGCAAAATTAATTGAAAAATATATACCTAGTGCAATTATCTGCCCTTCATCTATTGATATAGAACCAATATCACAAAAAACTAAATTAAAGATATTTGCACAGCATGCTGATTTTCAACAAGGGGATAAAACTACCGGATACAATACATTAAAATCCTTAAAAAAAGGAGGCATAAAGGGGGCACTTATTAATCATTCTGAGCATCCTTTATTAATTAATAATATTAAAAATATTAATATAACAGCAAAGAAATTAGATTTAAAAACTATTATTTGCACTTCGAATTTTGGAAATTTGAAATCTATATTAAATTTTAAAGTTAAACCTTATGCAATTGCACTTGAAGATCCAAAGTTAATCTCAACAGGCAGATCAATTACTAGACACAATCAAAGAGCGGTTCTAGAATTTGCAAAAATTATGAATAAAACAAAGATAATTCCGCTGTGCGGTGCAGGCATTTCAACAGTTGAAGATGTAAAACAAGCTTATGATTTAGGCTATAAGGGCGTTTTAATTGCGTCAGCAATAGTAAACTCTAAAAATCCTGTTTCTTTATTAAAACAATTAAGAAAATTTCAAAGATAATTAAATAAATTATAAAAAATTTAAAATGAAACCATCGCAACTTTCAAGAGAACTTAAAAGGAATGAATTTAGAGTAACTATTTTTGGATCTTCTAGAATGAAGTCAATTGATTCTGAATACAAACAAGTCTATAAGCTGGCAAAGATGATTGGTGAAAGAGGCATTGATTTAGTCACTGGCGGCGGCCCTGGTATTATGGAAGCAGCAAGCTCTGGGCATAAAATAGGCAGTAAAAAAAACAAGGCGCATACAATAGGATTAAACATAAAACTGCCGCATGAGCAGAGATTTAATCAATACATAGAAATTAAAAAAGAGTTTACAAGATTTTCAGAAAGATTAGACAACTTTATGCTTTTGTCTAATGCTATTGTTGTTGCACATGGAGGCATTGGAACAACATTAGAACTATTCTACGCTTGGCAATTAATGCAAGTTAAACACATCTGCCATATTCCAATTATCCTTTTAGGAGAACAATGGAAAGGACTTATAAAATGGCTAAAAAACGAGCCATTGAAAAGAAGATTTTTTAATAAAGAAGACTTGGGATTATTATTCATAGTAAAAAAGTCAGAGGAAGCAATTAAAATAATTGATGATGCGTACAAAGAATACAAAGAAGGCAACGAGAATTTCTGCCTCAATTATCAGAAGTACAAGATTAAATAACAATAAAGGATTGCCAAAATGTTTAAGTACCTAGAAAAATATTTTATATTATGACGGCGAAATGCCAATTCCCTGAAATTTTAATTAAATTAGATTCAAATACGCCCTCGCTGGAAATAAACCCTAAGAATTTAGAAGATTTAATATTTGAACAATTGCCAGATTATCCCTATGTAGTTCAAATAGCTCCTTTTGATAAGCAAAAGGAGAAAATTATCTTATATTCTACAAATAATACAAGTTTTTCATTTTTAACTATATATTTAGGGCATGATTTTAATGGAGTTGTGAGGCCTAAAAAAGTCTACATAAAAAATAGACTCCTTATAAAAGATTTACAGATTGAACATGCATGTTCTTTGGAAAGAGTTTTTGAAAGGCATATAGAAAGAACAGCTGATAAAACCCTATATTCAAAAGAAAAAATCTTTAATTATGCAATAGATTCTTATTCTAAATTAATAACAGCAATGGAATTAGATTAATAATATATATATATACTAAAATTTCTTTTATAATATAATAAGTTTAGAAAATGAGGGAAATAGCAATAATTGGTTTAGGAAAAATGGGGCAGAATATTGCATTGCATTTATTGGAAAAAGATTACTCTGTCTTTGTTTATAATAGGACTGCGGAAAAAACAAAGCAGATAGCGAAACATGGCGCAATCCCATGTTATTCTATTGATAAATTATCTGAAAAGATGCATTCGCCAAAAATAATAATGCTGATGCTGACTGCAGGTCAAGCAATAGACGACACAATTAAAAATTTAATGCCTGTTCTAGGAAAAAATGATATAATTATCGATGGAGGTAATTCTTATTTTAAGGATTCTGTAAGGCGATATAATTTTCTTAAAAGAAAAAAAATAGATTTTATTGATATGGGAATTTCAGGTGGTATTGGCGGGGCTAGACATGGTGCTTCTTTAATGATTGGCGGAGGAAAAAAAACATTCAAAAAAATAGAATTTTTATGCAAAGATCTTTCTGTAAAAAATGGATATTCATATTTAGGGTCTTCAGGGGCGGGGCATTTTGCCAAGATGGTGCATAACGCCATAGAATATGCAATGCTGGAAGCATTTGGAGAAGGCTTTGAAATCCTTGAAAAAAGCCCTTATAAATATAATTATAAGGATATAGCAAGAATATGGAATAATGGATCTATTATTCGCTCGCATATAGTTGAACTAATAGGAAGGATATTCACTAAAAACCCAAATCTTAAAGGAATAAAGGGCGTTATAGGCGGCGGAGAAACTGGGCTGTGGGCTGAAGAATTTGCAAAATCAGTAAAGGGCGATGTAGAGTCATTAAGGCATGCAATAAACAAAAGAAAATCATCAGAGAAAAAACAAACAATATCAACAAAACTCCTGGCAGCACTTAGGCAGGAATTCGGCGGGCATAAAGTAGAAAAATAAACGGGCGATTGAAGATAATAAGCTTTTTAATTAATCAAATGAACGGAGAAGAGTTATATAAAAGAATATTAAGACTTGATAGTTTGGATATACAGAAAGAAAGCGAGGAATACAAACGTTTAACTAAAAAAAGCCTCTTTACTCTTGATCATCTTAGAGATTATCATGCCTATTATACTAAAGTATTATTAAACGCAATTTCAGATTTAACTGAATAATTATCAGAAATGTACGGTTTAGAGGTTGATGAAAAAATACATCTTGAAGTTAATGCAGAAATGCCTTTGCTTAATGAGATAAGAAATGGACTGGAGCAATTATGCAGAACTATCGAAGATGAAACAAGCATTGATTATTTAAAAAATGCAGGTGATGAAGAATTTAGCTCTTTAAGAACAGAAATAAGAGAAGGTCTTTTATCTGGAATAAGAAATTAGTATGGAGATGAAATAGAAGAAGTGATATCAAAATTAATAGAAAGAGAAGTGTACTTGGCATTAAAAAGATACATAGAAAAAGAAAATAATCCAGCAAAACTAATATAAACTCTTTTTTCCAATATTATGAATGAAAAAGTATATTGAAAATCGCCCGTGGGGTAAATTTGAACAATTTACACATAACGAAAAATCAACTGTTAAAATAATCAGTGTTAAGCCTAGACAGAAACTATCTTTGCAATATCATAAAAAAAGAACAGAGTTTTGGCGTTTTTTAGACAACGAAGCAAAAGTTACAATTAATAAAAAAACTATTAAAGTAAAAGCAGGAAGCGAAGTGATTATAAAAAAAGGAACTTTGCATACAGTTGAAGCGTTAAAAAAACCTGTAAGATTTTTAGAAATTGCTGAAGGAAACTTCGATGAAAACGATATTATTAGAATTGAAGATAAGTATGGACGGGTCTGATATAGTAAAGATTAAATAGTAGTTTTCCCTTAAAATTATATGAATCAGCCAGATAAATTAGATATTGATGGATTGCAAAATAAAGAAAAAGAAAGGCTGACTATTAGTTTAGAATTTATAGTGGAAAGAGCCGAGCATTATACAACCCCTATATATGAATGGGATGGTTTTATAGGCCAAAGATCAGTATCACGCCTTTCGGGAATATTACAAAGAACTCTCCTGCAAGTAAGACCTATCTTGAGAGATGATGTGCCAATAAAACAATTGGATTTTAATGGGTATTCTTTTATTCAAAAAGGAGATAGAATCAATGCAGAAATTAGAAAGTATGATAGATATAATAATGATGAATTTTTAAATCTAGATGGGAAAGTATATAATGCAAAGGACCATAGCTATATTGAAAGAGATTTCAAAGAAAAAGAGAAAGTTTCCTATATAGAAAAATTAGGAGTAAATGGCGAAGTTCTTGCTAAATTTGTTAGTCCAAATGATTGTGAGCAGGAATAAATCTCATTATTGCATGCATTGATTTTTTCCACCTCGGAACAAATTTCCAATACCTTATCTGTAATTCTTTGGGAAGTTTTAAATAATTACTATATATCATCTTCCCACAGTGCTCGCTCTGGCAATGGCACCTCATCTTCCAATCACCAGTTGTATTAATAGTGTAATCAACACATATCTCTTCTCCTTTCTTTATATCTTTGATTGCAACAATATCCTTTTCTAAAAAATTTTATATTTAATATAAGCATTAGGATTGCATGAATGATTAATCATAAATATTTTTGAATATCCGAAAATATATTTCCCCTTTCCTATATAGTCTATATGATTTTGATCATTTTCAGAAAGTTTTCCTGTGTTTTTTTGTCTACTATTTTCTTATTATTCCTATAGTTACTTTTAAAAATTAATTCATC
This sequence comes from Candidatus Woesearchaeota archaeon, assembly GCA_964465795.1. Lineage (GTDB taxonomy): Archaea > Nanobdellota > Nanobdellia > Pacearchaeales > GW2011-AR1 > JAUSIK01. The sequence continues at coordinate 6,742 of CAYXLD010000020.1, read as the reverse complement.
ATATTTAACATCCTTGCCTGCAAAAAGACCATGTCCGTTTATACTTTATTTTTTAATTGTTGTTTTCATTTATTATCTTCTTAATTTCTTTCAATTTAATGCGAGTTGTATTTTTATTTATCGATTCTAGATTAACCCTCAATAAAGGCTCTGTATTGCTTTTCCTTACACTAAACCAATAATCATCAAATTCTATTGTTAAACCGTCAAAATGATCAATCTTTTTAGGCTTTTTACTTTCATAATATTTTTCAATTTCTTTTAGGATATTTTTATCATGCTTCATTTTTACACTAGCTTCATCTGCCTGAGAATAAATTTCAAATTCTTTGATTAAATCTGAAAATTTCATTCCCTTTTTTTTAGCTTCAGAATAAATTTCTAAAATCAATAAAGAAGTTATAAGTCCGGAATCAGCATAAAAATTATTTCTGTAATAATAATGGCCAGAATGCTCAATTCCAAATAAGGCATCTATATTTTTCATTCTTTTTTTAATAAAAGCATGCCCTACTTTTTCTCTAATTGGTTTTCCATGATATTTCGATACAATTTCTTTAATTATCCTGCTTGCAGCTGAACTGTAAATTACTCTGTCATTATTTTTATTTTTGCAGCATTCCAGAAGATGCTTTGCCAATAAAGCCCCTAGATGCGATGGATTTATAGAAATACCGCGCTCATCAATAAAAACAATTCTATCCATGTCTCCGTCAAAAGCCATTCCTAAGTCGGCTTTTTCCGATCTTACTTTCTTTGATAAATTTTTTAAATTTGATTTAATAATCGGATTTGGTATATGATTTGGAAATCTGCCGTCTAAATTGAAATATAAAGGAGTGAAACTAACATTTAAATTATTATAAATCAAGGGCACGATTTTTCCCGCCATTCCATTGCCTGCATCAATTACTATTTTTAATTTTTTAATCTTGGATTTGTCAACTAATGAAAGAACAAATTTTTTATAAATTGGAATAAAGTTTATTCTTTTGACATTGCCCATTCTTTTAGAAGATTTAAAATACTTTCTTTCAATTATTTTAGCAATTTTTTTCAATCCAGCACGACTATCAATGGGCCTTGCCATTTTATTGACAATTTTAATGCCGTTATAATTTGCAGGATTATGCGAAGCTGTGATCATAACGCCTGGTAGATTATAATAGCAAGTTGCATAATAAATCTGCGGCGTATCTGTTAGCCCCAAGTCAACAACATCAACTCCAGATTCAACTAATCCATTAGACAGCGCTTTAAATAAAGCTGGTGAAGAAATACGCATATCCCTGCCTACAACAATTTTTTTGCATTTCAGCAGACCTGCTACTGCTCTTCCAATTTCATAAGCTAAATTATCGTCGAGAATTTGCCTGTAAATCCCTCTTATGTCGTTGGCTTTGAAAACATTTTTTAATTCCATATTATCCTGCCTTTACTAGGAGATATTAATATAAAAAACTTCACCTCTGAAAAAATACCGCAACAGAAACATTTTAAAATAGAAAACACTTAGTAAATACATAAAAAGAGGCAGAAAATTAAATAAAAATGAAAAAAGAGGCAGAGCCAAGCATTCTTTACATGGCGACTTACCCTCCAAGAGAGTGTGGAATTGCAACATTTACAAAAGACATAAGCGAATCTATTGATAGAAGATTTTTTCCGACACTGCGATCAAAAATACTTGCGATGAACAACAACGGAACAAATATCTATAATTATCCAAAGAAAGTTAAACTTCAAATCAGCGATACAGAGATTACAGATTACCTCACGACAGCCAGAATAATTAACCAATCGCCTAATATTAAGCTTGTAAATATACAGCACGAATTCGGCATCTTTGGCGGAGAATACGGTGAATATCTTCTGCCATTTTTAGAACTGCTTGAGAAACCTATAGTGATAACTTTCCATAGTGTGCTGCCTAATCCTAATGATAAGTTAAAAAAAGTTGTACGTGAAATCTCGAAAAGAGTAAATGCGATTATTGTTATGACAAAAAAAGCAGTTAAAATATTGCTAGAAGATTATAAAATCAGAACCAGAATTCATGTTATCCCTCACGGCATTCCAAATACTTCCTTTGAATCACAAATAAGAGAGAAAAAAAACCTGGGGCTGCATGATAAAATAATCCTTTCTTCATTTGGAATGATTGGCCCTGGAAAAGGTTATGAGTATGCCATTGACTCTCTTCCGGAAGTTATACAAAAATATCCAAATTTGCTTTATATTATAGTTGGAGAGACTCATCCAATGGTTAGAAAAAGAGAAGGTGAAAAATATAGAAACTTTTTAGAATCAAAAGTTAAAGAGCTGAAATTACAGAAGCATGTTAAATTTTACAATAAATATGTTGCATTATCTGAAATAATCCAATATTTAAAGGCAACAGATATTTATATCTCTTCATCAGATAATCCAAATCAGATAACCTCGGGTACTTTATCATACGCAATGGGATGCGGAAGAGCAATAATATCTACTCCTTTCCTGCATGCGAAAGACATAATAACAGAAAGTAGAGGAAGATTGGTTGAATTTCAGAATCCTGAATCTTTTAAAAATGCTATAATTGAGATACTTGGGGATATACAATTGAAAAAAGATATGGAGAAAAGTTCCTACCATTACACAAGGCATATGACGTGGCAGAATGTGGCAATGTCTTATGGGAGAGTTTTTAAGGAAATACTAAGAAATGAAGGAATAGAGATAAAGGATCTTCCTCAGATTAATATAAAACATTTAATGAGGCTTACTGATGATTTTGGAATAATCCAGTTTGCAAACCAATCAAATCCAGATGCTAAGTCAGGATATACTTTAGATGATAATGCCAGAGCTTTGCTAGCATGTGCGATGCATTATGAAAAATTTAAAGAATATAAACAGTTAAAAATGATCAAGACTTATTTAGACTATATTAATTTTGTCAAATCATCAGACGGAAAGTTATACAATTTTGTAAATAAGGGGCGAAATCTTGATACAACAAAGTGGAGTGAAGATGCTCATGGAAGAGCTTTATGGTCTTTAGGATATATTTATTCAATGCATGATATCCCTAGTGATTTTAGGGAGAAATCAGAGAAAATTTTCCTGGAGACTTTTCCAGCTACTTCAGTTATGGCTTCTCCTAGAGCAGTGGCATATACTATTCTTGGATTGTGCTATTACAATAAAATAAAAAAGTCTAGTTATATTAATGAAAATATTAAAAAACTTGCTGATTTTCTTGTTATACTTTACAAAAACGCCTCCTCTCAAGAATGGTCCTGGTTTGAAAAATATTTAACATATTCAAACAGCAAATTGCCTGAAGCTTTATTCTACGCTTATAAAGCTACACAAAATCAAGAATATCTTAAAATTGCAGAAGAAAGCCTGAATTTTTTAATTGATAAAACTTTTGAAAATGGGATTTTTGTTCCAATAGGCCAAAGGGGGTGGTATTTCAAAGACAGAGAAAGAGCTTACTTTGATCAGCAACCGATTGAAGCTGGATATACTGTACAAACTTTAATTACTGCTTATAAGGCAACTAATAATTTCAAATATAAGAAGCTTGCATCTGATGCTTTTCAATGGTTCTTGGGGAAAAATATATTAAAACAGGCAGTTTATAATGAGGTTACCGGTGGCACCCATGATGGTTTAGGTGAACAGTCTATAAATTTAAATCAAGGTGCAGAAGCTACTATTTCGTATTTGCTGGCTAGATTATCTTTAATGGAATTTTAATTGAAGCTTCTAAATAGCCTTGGGCAATAGCATTCACAATAACAGGGCTTTATTATTATAATAAAAATAAAAATTCGTCATACATAATAAGCAACATTAAAAAACTTGCAGACTTCCTTATTAACTCATTTAGAAAAACTGCAGTAAATGAATGGCAGTGGTTTGAGCAATATTTAACTTATTCCAACTCCAAACTGCCTGAAGCGCTGTTCTATGCTTATGACGTAACTAAAAATAACATATATTTGGATATAGCATTCAAAAGTCTTAATTTCTTGATTAGTCAAATTTTTGATAAAGATATTTTTATCCCTATAGGGCAAAAGGGCTGCTATTTTAAAGATAAAGAAAGAGCTTATTTTGACCAGCAGCCAATTGAAGCAGGGGATACAGCACATACCTTAATAACAGCATATAAAATAACAAAAAACGAAAGATATAAACAATATGCATATAATGCATTTCAATGGTTCTTAGGCAAAAATTTATTGCGACAAACTGTTTATAATGATCGCACCGGCGGTTGTCACGATGGCCTTGGAGAAAATGCAATAAATCTAAATCAAGGGGCAGAAGCAACAACTTCCTATCTAATCGCAAGATTTTCTTTGATGGACGTCTGAATTTTAAGGTAAAAATTCTTTTAAAGCTTTTCCATCTATTCTATAAGCCCTGACAAAAGAGTCATCTACATGAGCATATAATATTCCTTCATCTTTATTTTTCATTAAGAAATCACTAGCAAAAGTTATTGTGGTTGCATCTGGATCCTCAAATAAAGGTTCTGAAGAGATCCATGGAATCTTTCCAGTTTTGTAATCAAATAATATCAAGCCTGGCCGAAATTTTCTATAAATAGTCTTTTCGCCCTCTACAATACTTTTCTCTCTCCCATTAACTATTCCAACTAATGAATCTCCCAAATCAATAAACTCATTGGGCAAAAATGTGCAAGGAGATAGATGCTCTGCACACCAATCATATCCAACATTTTTAGGATGAAGTACTATTTCTGTATATTCCCATGCCTTTCCCATGTCAGTTGCTCTTACACTGGTAATTACAGAATTATCTCCATATCCTGCTTCTGTTAAGTTTATTCTCTGTCCATTATACACGAAAGGAGAAACAGCTACTTCTTTAAATCCCGAAATACCGAAATCAAATCTAGGTTTTAAAACAGGATCAGTTGCAGTTAGGTCCTCTAATGTTCTTCCTTCAGCATGTCCTAAATATAAACCATGTCCGATATAAGGCATTGTAAAATAAACATGCTTCTTCCCATTCTCATTCAATATATCGGGATCTTCCAAACCAATAAAGTCAGAATCTTCTGTTTTATATTTTGCAATTATCTCATCAATACCTTTAATCTCGAGTTTTTTAACTTGCTCCCATTTCAAACCATCTTCGCTTTTAACATGATAAAGTTGACTTCTGTCTATATAACCAGCTACATTAACGTCGCCTTCTCTTTTTACAATTACTCTAGCTAATCCATTAAACTCTTCGTCTATATTAGATTTATCTACAGCTAAAGCCATAATGTGCTCTTGATTTTCTTGTCTTACAAGAGCATGCTCAACATACATTGCAACTGCTTTGTTAAGTTCTTTTAGTTCCATTTTTTATTTAGGAGGATAATATAATAATCAAGTTACAAATATATAGCTTGCAGTATAAGACCCTGTTCCTAAAATACCACATCTAAAATTTCTATAGAAAGGATCAATGGGAGGAAAAGGATCAAATGATGCTATAAATGCAGAAATAAAACCTGTCGACATATTTTTTGATTTTAATCCTGTAATGTCGTGTATTCTTTCCCTATCTTTTATTCTATCATAAACAGCACTACTAGTTCCAACTATAGCTCCAATACCCATTCCTATTACTTCTCTCCAATCATATTGGCCCAATAATTCAGTAAAATTATTCATTATATTCAATCCATAAGCCACTATAAAAGCTTTTATATTCTCAAATTCATTATTAATCAGATGATAAAAACAAAAAAAGAGAAACTACTAATAAAACCAAAAGATATCAAATCGTCATCGAAAGAACTTGAAATAATTGGCACAATAAACCCTGGAGCAATAAGACTCCCCAATGGAAATATTATTCTTTATGTCAGAGTTGTAGAAAAACTAATTAAGGATAATGATGAAAATTATGTCTATTCTCCAAGAATGATTGGAGAAGATAAATATCAATTAATTTTAGATAAATTCGATAAGAAATTAGTGAAATATAAAAATCCGTTAGACTTTGTCTTAAAAGACGAAACAAAAAGATTAACTTACATTTCTCATTTAAGAAGGATAATTCTAGATTCTGGCGGATTCAAAATAATATCAATAGATAAAAAACCATCGTTTTATGGCCTTTCATGGGATGGCGAATTAGGAATAGAAGATTCTAGAATAGTAAAAATTAATAATTTATACATTATGACTTATGTAACACTCTCAAGAGAAACAAATGTATCTACCTCAATTGCCATTTCTAATGACTGTAAAAATTGGTATAGGAGAGGCATTATATTTGAAGAACAAAACAAAGATGTTGTAATCTTCCCTGAATTAATTAATAAGAACTATCTAGCATTTAATCGCCCAGAAGGAAGTTTTGGATTTAGTTCTCCCCATTTATGGATGTCTTACTCAAAAAATTTAGAAGACTGGGGCAGATCCAAGCCATTTATTTTATCTGAAAAGGGTTGGGATTCTGGGCGAGTTGGTGCAGGACCTCCTCCAATAAAAACAAAAGAAGGATGGTTATTGATTTATCACGGTGTAAAAGAGAGAAGTGCAATAGACAATTCAATAATAGGAAGAATAAAAAGACTATTAGGAATAAAAAATAAAAGACTAGTTTACAACGCTGGAGCAATTCTTCTTGATATCGAAAATCCAGCCAAAATTCTAGCGAAAACAAAAAACCCAATTATTCTGCCAAATAAAAAATATGAAAAAGGAACTTTTGAGAA
>CAYXLD010000019.1:0-15057 GCA_964465795.1 Candidatus Woesearchaeota archaeon | reverse complement strand
GTGGCTTGTCCTTCTACATCTTTTAGAGAACATGATATCGGTATGTCTCCTGACATTTGGTCAGAATCTGCTTGGGATATTGTATAGGTAAATATGTATGTTCCATCATTATTGTTTAGGAATGTGTCTGAGACATCAACATTGTTTATCATACATATATCATTCGTAAGTCGACCAACAACTAATTCATCTGTTGTTAGTGTTGCTGTGAGCGAGCCGCCAATAACCATTACTCCTTCATGAGGAGTTGAAGATGCTTCTGTTATCGCAGCTATTGCTAAGACATAGGGAATTATGTGAATAAGAAATAATCCTAAAATTAGTATCCATACAATTGGAATAACCTTGTTTTTTAAGAAGTTATTTGGTTTTGTAATGGTTTGGAGCTTCTTATTTTTTATTATTTTTTATAGTTTTATCAACTTCCTTAAAATCATCTATCGTAAATATTTTTTACGATGTCCAACTTTTAGGATAATTATTGTTTCCTTTTCAATAGAGAATATCACTCGATAATCTCCTATTCTTAATCTAAAATCATTACTTCCTTTTAGTCGTTTTATGTCTTTAGAAAAAGGATTTTCAGACAATTCCTCAATTTTTTTAAAAATTCTTTTTGTTATAGAACTTTCAAGCTTCTCTATATTTTGTAACGCGTGTTCTTTCCATTCAATTTTATACATTATAATCCAAGTCTTTTTTTAACTTCGGCGTGCGAAATACTTTTCCCTTTTCTTGCCTTTTCTATCTCTTTCTTTGTTTTTTCATTTAATTCCATATCGTCCTCTATCATTCTTTCTATAATCTCGTTATAGGTTTCCCTTTCCATCATTTTCATTCTATCCAAAACTACTTTTACATTATCTGATATTTGTATCGTTGTTGCCATTTTATACTTCCTTATAACTAATTGTAACTGATTATAATATTTAAACCTTTCGGCTTTTTGGCTGTTGGAAGATAAAATGAGGTTTGTTATCGATAAGAAAAATTGACTAAAAAAGTTGGTAGATAAATTTGGTCGAGGTTAAACTTTGTAAAAAAGTGTTTAGTTACACGCTCCAGTATACTGATTTTTATTTAAAAAGAAAAATCTTCTACCATTTTTTATTAGATTTAGATAAATTACATTTTTCGCAAAGAGTTCTTAAATTTTCTAACTCATCTGAGCCACCTTGCGAAACCGGTAGTTTGTGGTCTACATGCAAAATAGAGTTTTCTTTAGTTGCTCCACATTCGACGCATCTATAAGTATCTCTCTTAAAAACCTCATGTCTTAATTTAGAATCTATTGGGTCTCTCTTTCTAGAGACCCCTTCAATATCTATATTACAAAAAAATGGGAATTTATTAGAATAAATATTCGACCATCCTATTTTAACATTTTTTTCGGCTTTAAATTTTTTAAATAATTCTTTGACACGATTAATATTTTCAAAGCTCTTGGGAACCATCAAAATATTACCTGTTGGATGAGCCCAAAGTTCAAAATCATTATTTTGAGGAGTATCTGGAGTAAAAAATAATTCTTCCAATTCTTCACAAAAGTCGATAAACTGAGAGTTCATCGGAAATTTGAAAATTATCTTTTTATCTTTGAATTCAATAATACTTTTCTCTAAATCTTTTGAATGTACCAAATTCATAAATGATCAACAAAATTGTATTATAAGTCTTTTTCGGTAGTTACACGCTCCCAAAAACTTTCTCAGAAGATTTTACATTCGTGGCTTAAACGCTCCTGCGGGAGCACTTAACCCTTTCCAAGATTTCTTATAGACAATAAAAATCCCTCAGATAGTGCAAACATTAACCTAAGCATAAACGCCCCAAGGAATTTTTCTCCCAGAATTTCCTAACCGTCTCGTCTTCAATTTGCTCAGCAGGTTTTTATTATTTTTTCTTAAAAATAATCTTTTTACTTTCCTTAGCAACTTTTTTACTTAGTTTATCAACCTCTTTATCTTCAATACTTTCAGGTTTAATTAAAGAAAAAATCGTGTAGCCTATTCTCATAATCCACTCGGTGCCTATAAGCGCAACAAGGTAATAGACAATTGTGTGTGCGAAGAAAGGAACCTCCCGGATTATTTCACTGAATGAATTAATAGAGAAATACTCGGTATCTAATAAGAATAAAGCTAGCAAAGTAAATGGAAACATTTTTGCGAGATCTTTTGAAAGACATTCTTTGTAGTACGCAACTATTCTTACAAGAACAACAAACGCTATTGTTATAAGCAGGATAGTATCAGTAGTTCTCTCCTTAGAAAGGAAGGCAACTAACACAAAAAATATAACAAACATAAACCCTGCGATTAAAGGGAATAAAATTAAATATTCAAGAATATACAATAGAATGGCTGCGGTGCGTTTGAATTTTTCCTTTGGAGCATATTGCTGCAAATTAATATTAAAGATATTTTTTCTCCCTATAATCTTATAGAACTTAAAAACAAAAAAAGCGTAAATAAAAAGTGCAAATGCAAAAATGAATAACACTTTTAGATTACTAATGCCTTCTCCGATGCTAAGCGTGCTTAATGATTCTTGCAGAGTATTATAAATATCCTCCAGGATCACTTCTTATTCCCTGATTTGAACCAGTATGTTATGAAAATTATCACAATTACAGCTATGAAGGTTATAATAAGTGCGGTTATCAATTCATGCAAATAAGGATAGGCTTGAAAAAGCGTATTATCCAATTCTTTTTCCAAGAGTTTCATGATGAAATTGTTCCAAGATAACGCAACAATAAGTCCTAATGCAGAGATGAGCGCTGTTGATGCAACTTCTCCAAATTTTTTTCTAAATGCCGATACTTGATGTAAAACTCCTTTTTTCATAGTTCGCCCCTTTATTACCCTTAGTTAGTAACTTTAATAGTTAGTAATTTGATTTTAAATAGATTCCCTTTAATTTTTGTCAACCTTTTTGTGAGAGTTCCTGCCAATAGCCCAATGAGCAGGGCGAAAATTTCTATCAGCAGGCTAATAAAAAGAAGGCAGGTTTAGATATTTCAGATTATTTTCTTTAAGATTAAAACAATCTCTAATATTCTTTTCTAATTATACATTATTTTTAAAACTTTCAAATAACGATTGTTATTATATGGTTCGTATTTTGCTATTGCAGAGATATTTTTATTCAATAGGGAGGGACAGGGACTTGGACATAATAATACGATATTATTATTTAAATGAAGAATGAGATTGTTTTTAGAATAAGTCTCTTTTATTACAAAACCATTGAGAGATATTTTTTGATTTGGAATTAAAGAAGCGAGCCCCCCTTGCGAAGATATTGGCTTCGCAGGCAGAGAATTTGAAATTACAACTAGAGTTAAAATTCCAAGCAAGGTAAATATCAAAGACAGTTTTTTCATAAAAATATTTGTCAAAGAGAAGTAATATTCTTTTTGTTAAACTAATTATTACTTTCTAATGGTTACAATAGAAAGATTTAAATATTAGCTGAGGAATATTTTTTTATGGAAGAAGGCAGAATTATTGTTATACATGGAAGCGAGATAAGAAAAAGAACAGCAATTCATTCTGAAATATCCAGCTTAAGCCATAATTTTGGAAGGTATAATTGTCTTATTGAAGATGAAGGCAGGATATGGCAAGAAAGGATTAAAGATAGCATTGGAGAGAATATTAATATTCGATTAAGGGGCGGGTTTCATCATAAAGAGCCAGAAGAAAAACAGTGGAATAGTTTGGTTGGTGTTGTTTGCGGGAATTGTGAAAAATTCAATATTCTTCCTTGAAAGATATATCTGCACAGAGAGCTAAGCACACCATTGGTGGATTGTTTAGGAATTAATTTTGATCCTATTAAATTGTTTAATGATGTTTGGCTTAAAGATTATGAAACTAGAATAATGAAAGAGAGAAGCGAGGAAGAGATTATTTTACGAAATCTTAGATTAATGAAAGAGCGAGGAAGAGGACATCTGCCATATATGCTTGAGAATGAAAGTATCGGAGGCACAGCAGGAAAAGTAAATGGGAAGACTTGTTTAGTTGCTAATTTTCATTGTGATGACAGAGGAGAAATACAATATTTTGGAAATGTGCAGTTTGTTCCTTCTAATATTAGGGAATATTGCTTAGAAGGCAGTTTTATAATAGGTGCAGAATTTAGTGTAGAGAGATATTTTCGGCATAAAATAGAAAGAATTAATTTGAGTTTGCCTAAACAAGATATGAATGGAAATTTAAAAGAAAGCATAGATAGATATAATCAAGAACGTGGTTAGATTTAAATAATCTTAAGATTTTATTTAGAGATGCTAAAAAGAGGTTTATGTACTTTATTTATAGGTTTTATTTTAATAATTTTAGTTAGTGCTTTGAGCTTTGCCCAAGATGCAGAGACTACGCCGACGCCAGAAGCAACACTAGAAGAAAATCTGATCGAAGAAGAAGTTGGAGAGGATGAAAATATTAATGTTGATGAAAATAGAGATGAAAAAATAAAGGTCTGCCATATTTCTGGAGAAGACAGAGAAAAGGCAAATACTTTAGAAATTTCGGAAAATGCCTTGGATAGTCATTTGGGCCATGGAGATTATGAGGGAGAATGCGAAGAGGATGAGAATATTGATGTTGATGAAGAGTTAGGAGGAGCTGGAATAACGCCAGATAGTATTTTTTATTTTTTTGATGAATTATTTGATAGATTTGGAAATTGCATAGATAATAGGGAGGAGAAGGTTGCTGAAATTAAAGAGATGGTTAATGCAGGGAAGATAAAAGAAGCTAAAGATTCTCTTAGAAAATACGAGAAATGTGCTGATGAAGTTGAGAGGGAAGTGAGCCCTGATGAGAAAGAGCATGTTAAAAGAAGCGCTAGAGCAATAAGAAAAGTGATTAGAAGCATTGAAAAAGATATTCCAGAAGAGGATAAAGAAGCATTTAGAGATATAATTGGAAAGGAGCAGAGAATTGAAAAAGCAGCTGAAATTGCTTTAAAGATCAAGGATTTATGCGTTGAATTATCAAGATTAGATGTCAATGAATATGCCAGAGTTTGCAGGACTAAAGATGATGCCCCGAAGTGGCAGTTGAAACTTGATGAAGATTTGACAGAAGAGCAGAAAAATGCTGCTAGAAAATTTGTAGGCATAATGAGCCAGTGTTTTAGAACACAGGGTATGGATTGCAGATGTTCTGAGTTAGAAGAGATAAATAGGCCCTTTGCTGATAGATGCTCTATTGTAGCCCCATTGGCTGCAAAATGCGACAAAGGCGATGAAAGAGCTTGTGAGGCTATGGACGATGCAACAGAGGGAATCGAAGATACTCTTCCAGATTATTTATTAGAGGTTTTTGAGGATTTAGAACAGGAGGTTGAGAAATACCAATTTGAATTTCATATGCCGCAAGAATGCAGGGCAGCGAGAGTTTCCAATGCCGGAGATTGCATGAAAATAATGTTTGAAGCTAATGCCCCTCAAGAATGCAGAGAGGCTTTAGAAAGAGGAGAGATTGATTTTAATAACGAAAGAGAAGCGAGAGAGTCTTGTGAGGAAATAATGTTCAGAGAAAATGCCCCTCAAGAATGCATCGAGGCCGGATTAAAAGATCCTAGAGAATGTGGAGGATTTATGTTTAAGCAAAATGCCCCTCAAGAATGCATCGAGGCCGGATTAACAGGAGATAATAGAGATGATCCAAGAAAGTGCGAAAAAATTATGAGAGAACTTGGCGGCGAGCATATGTCTGGACGAAGAGAGTTTAATGTTGATTGTAAAAAAATTCAAGATCCAGAAGATAGACTAAGATGTTATGATAATGCTTTAGAAGGTGTAGGTGAATTTAGAGAAAGGGGAGAAGGAGATCATGGCGGATGGCCTCCACCATGTCAAGAAGCGCAGGCATTCACAAGAGATAGCTGCGAGAGAATTATGAATGAGTGGGGAGCGACACAGAGAAATTACGAGGAAAAGATTTTGGCACAGAGAGGAAGCTATCAAGATTATTATAAAAAGGATTTTGAAGAGAGATTTAAGGAAACAATGGAAAGAGAAAGGGCTTGTGTTGAGAGATGTTCAAGTGAAGGAAAAGCTTGGACATTTGCAGAAGGGCAATGCATTTGTTTTGGCGGAGATAGAGAAAGAGGAGAAGAAGATAGAAGGAGATTTGAAGAAGAACGAAGAAGAGCTGAAGAAGAATTTAGAAGAAGAGAAGCGGAGTTTAGAGATAGAGAAGGGACTATACATTATGAAGAGAAACATGAAGAGAAACAACAGCCTCCCTTTGAGGGCGAGCGAGAGCCTACAACAACTAAAACAGAAGGTTCTGAAACAGAGGGAGCAGAAAGCGAGCAAACAAGCGGCGAGGCTTTTTCTGGAGGGGAGACAATCGGCACAGGAGCTGTAATCGTAGGCGATGGGTTTTTAGATTATTATTTTAGTTGAATTATTATAATATAGTAAACAGAGGTCGAAAGTGCCGTGTTGTATGATTAATGCAACATAGACTGTTTAATATCTATATCGAATGATTTTAAATGTGCTTTATACTTCCTTAATAAGCGTTTTATTTTATTACTATTAGTATCTTTAACAATAATGACTCCTTTAGCAGGTTTAATGTGTTGAATGTTATCCAATAAACCCCTTCTCTTATATTCGTACATTCCATTATTAGACTTATCAACATAGCCCATAAGCTCTCTTTTGAAAGCACTTCTAATGTCATGATTAACTTTTCCTAGAGAATAACAAATCATTACCGCTTTCATGTATATACTAAAGAACAATAATATTTAAACGTTATTACTAACTTATAAGTTAGTAATATGTCAAAGAAAAAGAGGTATAAAGATAATAGGAATTGGGAAGAGTATAACGAAGAATTAGTTATGCGAGGATACTTCTACTTCAATCCTGAATTTCTTCTTACATGGAACGATGAATTAAAACAAATGAATGCTGGCAAAGTTGGTCAGCCATACCTTTATCCTGAATCAATGATAAAGTTTCTTGCAATTTTACACTGCAAGTTTGATTTTAGAGCTTTAGAAGGATTTATGCATTGGTTATCAGAGAATTATAAATATCAATTTCCTGTAATAGACTATTCTCAAATTTGTCGTCGGTATAATCAACTTGAAGTAGATTTAAAGATTTTTGAGGAAGATATGAAAGACTATCTTATTGTAGGAGCAGATGGTTCGGGTGAGAAATCAACAAAACGAGGCGGGTGGATGAGAGAGCAATGGAAAGTAAAGAAAGGGTGGATTAAAGTTGTTATTATGGGATGTAAAAATAAAAAGGGAAAGAAATATGTTATTGATATTCGTGTTGGCAATGAAAATCTTAACGAGCGTTCAGCAACACGAGGAATGATTCGCAAGAATCATAAATATATTAGGGCATTTACAGGCGATGGCTTGCACGATAATAAAGATACTTTCAATCTGTGCGAGAAATATGATATTCCAACTTCAATAAAAATGAGTGATGATTGCCCGGAGAAAACTAAAAAATCTCCGAGAAGAAAGCAAGAAGTGAAGATCTACAAAAGTATGCCTTATGAAGAATAGTCTAGAGAGAAAGATTATGGACGAAGATGACCTATAACAGAGGAGATATTCTCTGCTTGTAAAAGGATTATGGGCGAATATGTTTCTGCCACAAAGAAAAGAAACATGTATCACGAAGTCAAAGTTAAATTCTGGGCTTATAATCAGCTTCAAGAGATTACATAAGCACAATGACTCAGCGAGAGCCGTGTTAATTTTTATGAGCCATACAACACAGCACGACTTAGGAAAGATTTAAATATAAAATTTAATATTTTAAACAGTGAAAAGAGGAATTATTTTATTGGTTTTTTTGATAATTAATTTAAATTTAGCATCAGCTATTGTTCCTGCTTCTATTTCAATGGGAAAGCAAAAAGTAGCGATAGTCCACGTATATCCAAGCTATATTAATGCCCCATTCTTTATTGATAAGCAGGATGCAGTTCAAACAGTGTTTAACGATGTAAATAACTTCTTTAAGGAAATGTCTTTTAATCAAGTTGAATTGGTTGGATATGATGAGCAGCAGGGAGGAATTGACGACTTTTTAGGGTCTTTTTCTTTGCCTTATGTCCAAGGGGAATGCGATTCAACTAATATCTATCGTAAAGTGATTCAGGCATTAAAAGATTCTGGCAAGGAGCATGTGTTAGAGAATGGATTAAGCATTATTCTTCTTCTTGAAAAAACCTTATGCACAGGATTTGAAGGTGCTGGGGAACATACTTCTGTTGATATAGGCAGTTCAACTGAGCCTATCGTAATTTCTTTTTCTACTGAATTTATTAGTGGGGTAAAAAGAGATAAATTTACAATTGCGCACGAAGTAGCACATTCTTTAGGATTTGGGCATGCAATGTATAATAATTGTTTATATGAAAAAGATATTTCGCCTGAAGATTGTATTGACAGAATTGAACACGGAGATCCTTTTGATTTAATGGGGCTCTCAAACAAACTTAGTTTTAGTAATTCGATCATTTTAGAGTCTTTGGGATGGATAACTGAAGATGGACAATATAAAATTATTAATGTAAACGAGAGGAATTTACTTTTAAGCAAGACTTTTGTTATTAGACCGTTATCTGAACAATCCCCTGGTTTGAAAGCGATAAAAATACCCCATAATTTATTTTATAATTTTGATAGTAGTTACGCTCCTGGTTACTTATATATTGAATGGAGACAACCGATAGGATTAGATGCAAATTTACCGAATCTTGACACAAACGTTTTTCAAGGGGCATCAATAAGGATAAATTCTAGACAAGAAAGATATAGTATTTTATTCAATACTTTCGCTTTTGGTTCGGAGACTTTAATTCCAAACTGCGATGCTAATAATGCTTATTGCAGAAGCAAATATACAACGCTGCCATATGGTAGTTCTTATACTGATCCAAGTACAGATACCATTATTAAAATAGGTTTTCCAAATACAGAGGGATTACCTATAATAATTGAGAAATTAGGGAGAACAGATTTTATGCCGCCAGAGATAGGAGATATTAAAATTAGTGAAACTGCTGATCCCTGTGCCGTTGATATTGAAATTAATCCTCAAGATAAAAATGGCATTTCTAAAGTTGAATGGTATCAATATGATTTTGAGAAAAATACTTTATTATCCACAGTGGAAAATCCCCCATATATTTACAATGTAAATCTTAAGAAACTTGGACTCGATAATAATAGATTTTTTACTAGAGTATTTGATAATGCAAAGTTAGAGGGAGGGAATACACGAAATAATTATGTTGAAAGCCAGAAGATTTCTTTGTCCAGTCATGTAAGGAAATGCAGAGGCGCCCCGCCTAGAGTGATTATTAATTCTCCATATTTAGATTCAGCATACGATACGAAAAATCATGAGCCCTTTTATTATGATGATTATCCAACATTCCAATATAAATTTGATTTTCCTGCCCATATTAGGAATCCTATTCCTTTAACCATTACAATGATGAGTGAATCTGGATTTTTTATAAGCGGGTATAGCATAGTATATGATGATATTTATACCGGGCCCGGGACTAATTTATATATAAAAAGTGAAGCGTTATTAGAAGAATTAAAATTGACGGAAAAGACTATAATTCTCTCTCCTGTTTTAGACCCGGGAAAACATACTTTACGTATCGCTGTATATGAGAAGTATGAAGGAGGACCAGAGTCTATAATCTTAATGAGGATTAATGTTCCTCCAGACATTCCTTTCATTAGAGGAGACAGTAACAATAATGGAAAAGTCGATATTAGTGATGCAATAAGGATACTGAATTATCTTTATATGGGTGTTGGAGACGTTGCTTGTCAGGACGCGGGAGATACAAACGATGATGGAAGGATAGATATTTCTGATGCTGTTTATTTATTAAATTATTTATTTCAAGGCAACCCAATTAAATTGCCCGATCCTAACAATTTAGGGGAAGCGGACAAAACATATGATAAATTAGTATGCGGGCATAGTGTTTGCAAAGCAGGAAAACTTTCTTATGTATATGGCGCAGGAGAGGATGAAGGCATTGTTGATTATGATTGCGGAACAATTTGTCTGGATGATAGCGATGCCGATGCAGAACATCCCGATGGAGACAACCCATTTATTAAAGGGAAGAATAATGAAATATACGATTATTGCGAACTGAACTCTTATACATTCCTTAGAGAGAATACCTGTTACCCTAATTTAATATATCGTTCTGCAAGATTATATGATTGTTCTGCATTGGGAGATTTTATTTGTTTTGAAGGCGCATGCAGAGAAAATAAGTGTAAAGATAGTGATGTTACAAAAGAAGAACCATCCGGAATTAATAAATTTATTAAGGGAACACTTAGTATCGAAAATGAAGTGTTTACAGACTACTGTAGCGATGCAAACAATTTAATTGAATACTTTTGTTCAAGAAATAAACAGGAAAAACGAGAAACGTTCTTTGGATGTTCAGAATTAGGAAACTACATCTGTCAAGACGGCGCATGTTTATCTATTGGCTGATATTCAGAAAGATTTAAATTTAATTGGAATTTGGTTTAGGCATGAAGAAAGAATTAGGCGCTGGTGAAAGATTCGAGCTGATTAAGAGAAATAGTGCGGAGATTATTTCAGAAGAGGAATTAAGAAAGCTATTAGAGAATAAGAAAAAACCTGCTGTTTATTGCGGGTATGAAGTTAATGGGCCGCTACATCTGGGGCATTTTGTTACAATATTAAAATTGATTGATTTGCAAAATGCAGGATTTCATGTTAAAATATTATTGGCAGATGTACATACTTTATTGAATAGAAAAGGAGAGGAGAAAGAGATAGAGAGCGAAATAAGGGCTTGGAAAAAGACTATTAATGCTATTGGAGTTAAAGCGGATATTATTTTAGGAAGCGATTTTCAATTTAGCAAGGGCTATCAATTAGATGTTATGAAATTAGCGCAACATACAACGATAAATAGGGGTCTGAGAAGCATGCAGGAAATTGCAAGAGATGTGGAAAATGCTACAATTTCCCAGTTGTGGTATCCATTGATGCAAGTTGCTGATATAAAATATCTGGGAGTTGATGTTGCATTGGGAGGCATGGAGCAGAGAAAAGTGCATATGATTGGAAAAGATATGAAAAATATTATCTCGCACGATTTTACTGCTTTGCATACACCATTGATTACATCATTGAAAGGGCCTGGACAAAAAATGTCTAAGTCTATTGAAGGATCATGGGTTTCTGTTGTTGATTCTTATGAGAACATTAAAAAGACAATTAAGGGAGCTTACTGCCCTGAAAAAAATATTAAAGACAATCCTATTTTAGAGATATATAAACTGGTTATCTTTCCAAAATTAGGAATAATTGGGATAAAAAGAGATAAAAAATTCGGAGGGAATGTTTCTTATAAGAATTACGGCGAATTGGAAAAAGATTTTAGCGATGGCAGATTGCATCCTATGGATTTGAAAAATGCCGCGGCCGAAAGTCTGGAGGAAATTATTGCTCCAATAAGGAAGAACTTTAAGTAATATGAGAATTAAGTTTATTGATCATATTGTGATAATTGTTAAAGATATTAAAGAAACTGCTGATTTTTATTCTTCTTTTTTAGGAGAGTCTATCCAAAGAGATAAAGAGCAAGTTGCTTTTTAGATTGGAGAGACAAAATTGTTTTTAGGACTTCCCTATCATGAAATTAAGAATAACGAATTTGATAAGGATAGGATTGGATTGAATCATTTGGCTTTTGGAGTTAAAAGTTTGGAAGAGCTAAAGAAATTCGAATATATCTTAAATAAAGCTCAAATTAATAATAGCGGAATTAAGATAGATAAATATGGGAAGAAGGAATTTATTTGGTTTGATGATCCTGATGGGATTAGACTAGAGTTTTATTTGAGGAAAGAATAACTTTCGGTTTATTTTATGCGAAAGGATTAATGACTTTTAACCATGGAATTTTTTTAAAATCTTTGTCGTTTTCAGTAATTATGCTATAAACATTGTTTTCTTTCATGACTGAAACTATAAGAGCATCCCAGTAGGAAATATAATATTCGGAAGAGATATCTATCGCATTTAGAACGGAATTTTTATTTACTTCACTAGTTTTAATATTAGCCAGAGCTATCAGGCCTAAAATAATCTCTTTAGCTTCCAGGATGCTTAATGGCTTCTTTATTTTTTTAGTTACATTATAATAAAATTCTGAAAGATTTTGCGTAGATAGAATTATATTTATTTCACCATTTAATGCTCTTTCCAATATCTTTTTTGCAGCAGGATTTTTTTCTTTTTCTTCTTCATCAAAGGCATATATTAGAATATTTGAATCTATTAAGAAATTTTTATTTTCTGTCATAGAGTTCATCTCTATGTTTAATTAATATTTTACCCATTTTATATCCTTTATTCAATTTCTGGAGCATTCTTTTTCTTATTTCTTCTTGTTCTCTTTCTTTCAAGTATTCTTTAGTTGCCTCGCTAATTATTCTTCCTAAAAAGCCCTTTTTTTGTTTTTTGGTGATAGCTAAATTTCTTAATTTGTTTAACACTTCTGTTTCAATGTTTATAGTAATAGTTGTGCCTGCCATAATATATTTACATTTTTGTATTATTTAAATATTTCTATTTTGTAAATATATAGCATAATTTGATTTTTTATCTAGTGTGAAATTCTATTATATCTTTATCTTTTAGAATATGTGATAAGCCGACTTTTTGATTTGGAAATTTTGAGCTTGGGCCCGTGATACGGGTTTCTTTTATTTTATTGGAAAAACCCTTTAAGATTGATTCTGCAGCGTCTTTTATTCTTGAGTTTTCTTTTAAGACTAGAGGAATGTTTGAAACTGGTTTTCCCGGCTCTTTTGTATATATCCTGATTACATGCATTTTCTTAAAGATTTCTTCTTTTAGCTGTTCTATATTATTGTTTGTGAGAGCCGATATTAGAAGAGCATTAAGTTTTTTTGATTTTATTGTTGCTTCTAGTTTTCTTAGTTCTTCGTTTGATAAGGAGTCTATTTTGTTTATTGTTATTAATTTAGCTCCTTGTGCTTTTGTTAAATAAGGATTGATTTTTTCTATGTCTTGGAGGGATTCTACGACAAGAATTACGCAGTCTGCAGTATTAATAAGTCCTTGATCTAGATTTTCAGAACCAACTGATGGAGAGTCTATTATTTGTGCATTTACTCCCTGATGATTCATAGTGCCTATTTCGGGAAAGGATGTTGTAAAAGGATAGCTGGAGATTTTTGGATTTGCATTTGTTAGTTTTGCCAGCAGCGAAGATTTTCCTGAATTTGGCAGGCCTAGAAGAACGCATTGGAAACCTTCTTTTCTTATTGATTTTTTGGTGGATTTTCCTGATTTTTTCGATTTTTCTTTTTTTTCCTGAAGTTTTTTTAATCTTGTGCGAAGTTCTTTTAGAAGGTTTTCTGAACTTTTATGTTTTGGAGCGGCTTTAATAAGCTCTTCTAAACGAGCAATTTTTTCATCTATAGTTTTCGCTTCTAAATATGCTTTTTCTGCATTAAAATATTCATATGATGCGTTTATTGGCATGGTTTTATTTAGAATAATATGCTTAAAAATTTATTGCCCCCTTAGATTTTCAATTGCACCTATTATACTAATAAAGAGTTAGATGATCATACCGGCCTGGATATTAGTAAATTTAGAATGTCTAGGGGATTTGTTCTGATTATGGCGATTGAAAAATATAGAAATATTGAGAACTGTATAATTTGAGATAATGTCTGTAATTGATCGCTGATTTTCATTTATTTTAGAAATAATTCTCTTATTATGCCAAATGTTATTATTACTATTAGTGCTAGGATCTATGCTATGATCTGAAGTTTAGAGATTTTTTGTTTTGACATTAGTCTATTATATTGTTTAGAGTATAAAAATTTATTCAAAATTTTATGGAAACTATAATTTTGTATCGGACCAGAAGTCATAGAGTTTTATGGTTATTTTTTGTTTTTGGAAGTATTCTTTTAGTTTATTTACATACTCTTTTGGGATAAGAATAGTACCTTTGTTTATTTTTATAGCATTAAATTTTTCTATTAAACCTGGATAGTTTTTTTTATTTAAGTTAAATCCGAAGAGTTTTCTATGAATTGCCACTCTTTTTTTGTCCGGTTTGATATTTTCAAAAGAGAATAAAGTATAATGATTAACCTTTTCTGCTGATGCTTTGTATTTTCCGTAGAGTATAATTCCTGTATTCATCATTGCTCTTTTTAGGTCTTTCCATTCGTCGCTATCTAGATTTCCTACTATTATTGAAATAGGATTATTAATGCCTTTTAATTCCCACTTTTTATAAGTATCTTTTTTATAATAATTATTTAAAACATTCTGGACTGTTTTTTCTAATTTTTTATTTTTTGTATCAATAAATAAGTCTATATCAGACTCTTCATCAAAATCGCCCCGAGTTGTAGAGCCGTGTAAAATAATTCTATTTATATCTTCCACTTTTGAGATTATATACGATGCGCAATCCATTGCATAAGATAGGAGTTTATTTTTTTCCAACATTTTTTAGATTTTTATTTATTATTTTTCTAAGATTTTGAAAATTTTTCAATAACAGTTCTATTTTTTCTTTCGGCTTACGTTTTCCGTAACAAATTACATTTTTTTCTGTTTCTATTTTTTCCATTAATTCTAAAATTTCTTTTTTTTCAGGGAAGTTTGGAGGAATTTTTTTAGACATTAAGCTTTTGTTTTTGAATATTCTGTGGTCGAACTGATCTCCGGGGCCCTGTATTAGATTTAGTTTATGCAGATAAATAGCAAATAGTTCTACGGAACCTTGCGAGATATTGAACCCTAAATTTCTTTGATTATCTTCTATTCCATTTTCTATCGCGTTATCTATGTTTTTTAAGTGTTCTGTGTATGCTTTTTCGTGTTCTTCTGATTTCATATTACGTTTGTAATTATATTTTGTTACAAGTGTAATCATATGAAAGAATGGTGTTTAAACATATTCGTGATTATTT
>CAYXLD010000018.1:0-16466 GCA_964465795.1 Candidatus Woesearchaeota archaeon | reverse complement strand
AATTTCATGGGCCGATATAAATCAGCGTTGAGAACTAATTTTCGGATACCACAAGTTTTTAGGCACCATCAGGTTTAAAAACCCACTAAACTCATCAAATATAGAATCTAATTGAAAATATAAAACTAAACATACTTAGAGGTTCACTAATAAATTTTGAGTGGTTGCACTTTAAAAAATGTCAAACAAATTAAATGGCAAGATTATCTCGTCCAAGATTTGGAAGCTTGCAGTTTTATCCACGCAAGCGAGTATCTAAATTTATCCCTAGTGTGAACTGGGTGAAAATAAAATCAGAATCTTCAGGAATTCTAGGGATAATTGCTTATAAAGTTGGAATGGCAACTGCGCTAATCAAGAACAATACAGACAAAGCAATGTCCTTAGGAAAAAGAATCGCGATTCCAGTTACAATTCTCGAAGTTCCTAATATGAAGATCTTTTCAGTTAGATTCTATAAAGATAATCGAGTTGTAAAAGATATAATAATCTCAAATGATAAAGAGCTTAAACATAAGCTAAGGGTCCCCAAACATGTTTCAAATCTAAGTGATTTACCTTTAGATTATGATGATATAAGGATTATATTATACTCTATAGCTAAACAAACATCAGTTAAAAAAACTCCTGATCTTGCAGAAGTTGCAATTTATGCTGATAATAAATTAGATTATGTCAAATCTTTTTTAAATAAGGAGTTTACAATTTCTGACTTTGCTAAAACATCATTAGTCGATGTAAGAGGTTTAACAAAAGGAAAAGGTCTTCAAGGTCCAGTAAAGAGATTCGGGATTACATTTAAAGCCCATAAATCAGAAAAAGGCAGAAGAAGGCCAGGAAGCCTTGCTCCTTGGCATCCTGCAAGAGTCACATTTAGAACACCAATGTCAGGCCAATTAGGTTTATTCACAAGAACCCACTATAATCAAAAAATAATCCAATTAGGAAATATTAGAGATAAAGATATTAACGTATCGCCTGGATTCAAGCATTACGGAAAAATAAATTCCTCTTATATCATTTTAAATGGCTCTGTTCAAGGCCCATCAAAGAGGCAAGTTCTTCTAACTCCTTCATTCAGACC
Source organism: Candidatus Woesearchaeota archaeon (assembly GCA_964465795.1). Lineage (GTDB taxonomy): Archaea > Nanobdellota > Nanobdellia > Pacearchaeales > GW2011-AR1 > JAUSIK01. Next base: position 15,382 of record CAYXLD010000018.1, on the reverse strand, counting down.
AACCAAACACCAATCTAAAAAGAAATATGAATTTGTAAAACTTATAACAAAAACACAATGAAAGCTCAACTTTACGATATCAAAGGCAGCAAAAAGAGAGAAATCGAATTACCAGAAGTTTTCAACGCAAAAATTAGAGAAGATTTAGTGCAAAAAGTATATGAGGCGTTTAAATTTAATGAGAGAACCCCCTATGCATCTTATAATAAAGCAGGAAAGAGACATTCAGCATCAGGAACCATATCCCATAGAAGACATGAATGGAAAGGGCACTATGGAAAAGGCATCTCAAGAATACCAAGAAAAACAATGTGGCGTCGTGGCACACAGTTCTTCTGGGTTGGAGCAGAAATATCAAGCGCTCGTGGCGGACGAAGAGCCCATCCTCCAAAATTAAATAGGAGAATAAGAAAAATCAACAAAAAAGAATTCGTTCTAGCATTCAATTCAGCTTTAGCAGCAACTGCAAATCTAGACTATATTAAAAAAAGATATCAAAGCTTAGATATGCATGACAAAGCCCCAATAATTTTAGAATCCGTTTCCAACCCAAAAGCAAAAGATTTAATTCATTTTCTAAAAATAATATTTGGAAAATTTATCCCGCATGTTTTAAAGAAAAAATCAATAAGAGCAGGAAGAGGAAAGTTAAGGGGCAGGAAATATAAATCCAACGCAGGAATATTGCTGGTTAAATCTCCGACTGAAAATTTCAAAATAAAAGGATTGGATCTAAAATCTACATCAGAATTAAAAATTTCAGATCTCTATCCACTTGGCAGATTAACAGTCTTCACTGAAAAAGCTCTTCAAGAAATAGGAGGAAAAGCATGATAGTTGTAGATATAGAAAGGTCAGGCTTGTATCTTAAAAATACGTTCTTGGAAAAAGCAAGATTAACCGCAGAATGCTTTTCAAGAATAGTTTATGGAAAGTTTTTATTAGAAAAATTCTATAAATGTAAAATTCCGGAGTATTTAACAAGATGATATTAAAACCTGTTACATCAGAAAAAGCAGTAAAAATGATTGAAATAGAAAACACTCTATTATTCACAGTAGAGAGAAAATTTAGAAAAAAAGAAATAAAGCATGAACTAGAAAAAACATTCTCTGTTAAAGTCGAAGCCGTCAGAACAAATATAAAATGCAATAAAAAATATGCCTATATAAAATTAAATAAAGCTAATCCAGCCATAGATGTGGCAACTAAATTAGGAATGATATAAAATGACAGAAGAAAAAAATAATTTACAAAAAATTATAAGAAATAAAAGAGATATAGCTTCTCTTATTGAAGGGGATTTGGTAAAAATTGGTATCGCCTACCCAGTAGGAAGATTCCACGTATATGCAGGGAAAAAAGATGGGAAGTATAATTTTATAACTCAGGTAGAAAAAAACAGGATTTTACATTTTGAAATTAGTTGGAGAGGGATGTATGTAAAAGATGAAACAATATTTATTTTTCTGAATGATTATTCAGGATTTCAATGGATAGAATATGAATATTCCTCGCCAGAATATTCTAAAAAATATAAAATATGGACAAATTCTTTAACAGGAGAAAAAATTTAAAATGGGAAAAAACATAATATCACAAGCAAGAGGGCACGGAGGCCCAAGATACCGAGCAAAGAAGAGTGCATTCCAATACAGGATAGGATACCCAATGCAGGATGGTAATGCTAGAATAATTGGCCTTATACATTCAGCAGGGCATTCAGCGCCCTTGATAAAACTATTAATTAATAACGAAGTATTTTATAATCCTGCTTTTAATGAAGCAGTAGTTGGACAGCAGATTACAATAGGTAAAAATATAGAAAAAGGAAATATCCTAATGCTGAAGCAAGTTCCAATTGGCACAAAAATTTACAATATTGAAAGAAATCCGGGGGACGGTGGAAAAATGATTCGCACTGCAGGATCTTCAGTATCGGTATCTAAAATATACCCATATAATAAAATATCTATTTTAATGCCCAACAAGAAGGAAATTATACTAAGTGGAGATTGCAGGGCAACACTTGGAGAAATTGCTGGAGGCGGGAGAAAACTTAAGCCCTTCATTACAGCAGGAAAGATGTTCCACAAAAAGAAGGCAAAAGGAAAATTATGGCCGAGAACATCTGCTGTAAAGATGAATGCGGTAGATCATCCCTTTGGATCAGGTAGAGGCAAGCGTATTAAGCCGAAAATTGCGAAAAGAAACGCACCAGCAGGGAATAGGGTAGGTCATATCAGGCCAAGAAGAACAGGAAGGAGAAAATAAAATAACTAGGAGAAAATCTAATATGTCAAAGCACAAAAAACCAGAAATAATAAAGAAAGAATTCTTCTATAGAGGACAATCTATAGAAAATTTAAAGAATTTAGAAGTAAGAGAATCTGCAAAATTTCTTCCATCAAAGAGCAGAAGATATATATTAAAGAATTTTGATATTATAGAAAAATTTATCAAAAGATGCGAGAAAAAGCAGGGAAAAAATAAAAGAATTAAAACACATTCTAGAGATATAGTAATTGTACCAAGACTAATAGGAATGACTATTGGAGTCCATAACGGAAAGACATTTCAAGATATTCAAATAGTTCCAGAGATGATTGGACACAAATTAGGCGAATTTGCAATGACAAGATCTAAAGTAGCACATGGTACTGCAGGTATAGGCGCAACAAAGGGTTCAAAGGCCTTAAAGAAATAAATATGGAAAAAGAAGACAATAACAAAAAAGAACAAGTAAATCCAGCAGGAGATAAGATGGATGAGAATAAAACTGGCAAACTAGAATCAAAAATCAGAGATAAACAAGAAATTAAAGAGAAAAAAGAACCAAAAAAGCAATTGCCAAAGAAGGAAGAAACTTTTGCAAGAGCACTGGCATTGCACGTTTCAAAAAAACATTGTATGTATATTTCAAATTTTATTAAAAACAAAAAGATTGATCAGGCAATATTAGATTTAGAAAAAGTGACAAAGTATAAACAGGCAATTTCATTTAAAGGAGAAATACCTCACAGAAAGGACATGGGGCTAATGTCAGGAAGATACCCAATAAAAGCGTCATTTATATTTATTAAAATTTTAAAAGGACTAAGAGGAAATGCTCTGGTTAATGGCATGGATCTAGAAAATACGAAAATAGTTTCAAGCTCTGCAAATTGGGCATCAAGACCAGTGCGTTCAAAGGGGCGTAGAGGAAAAAGAACTAATATTATAATTAAAGCAATGGAGGCAGAAGAATAGAATGGAATCAGTAAATTTCGTTAAATTCAAAAAAGAAGAGTTAGGAGTAAAGGAATATATAAAATCAGAATTAGGGAAAGGCAGAATAAGCAATGTGACTATAGAATATACGCCAGTTGGGGAAAAAATAATAATCGCGACAAGTAGACCAGGCCTTGTTATTGGAAGACGAGGTGAAAAGATAGATTCTCTAACAAGAATTCTAAAAAAAAGGTTTAAACTAGATAATCCATATATTGAAATAAGAGAGATAATAGATGCAAGATTAGATGCCCAATTAGTTGCAGATGAAATAGCGCTCTTATTAGAGAAAAAAGGATCTTTAAAGTTTAAAGTAATAGCTTATAGAATGTTGCAGGAAATTATTAAGGCAGGGGCACTAGGAGCTGAAATAGTTCTATCAGGAAAGCTTCCTAGTGATAGGGCAAGAAGCTGGAGATTTGCACAGGGATACCTAAAAAAAACAGGAGACCCTTCTAAAGTTGTTGATAGGGCCCAATCTCAAGCAAGGACAATATCAGGCATAATAGGCATAGAATTAAGTATACTTAATCCAGAGGCCCATATACATGATAGAATAATTGTTGATGAAAAATTAAAATCAAAAATTAGAGAGACAGCGATTAATATAAAGTCAGATAAAGTGCAGAATCCTAAAATAGCAATTAAAAAAATAAAGACTAGAGAGAAGAAAAATGGCAGTGCTTAAGAACAAAGACATTATAAAGATGGATAAGAAAGATAGAGAAGATAAATTAAGAGAATTAAAATTTTCGCTTATTAAAGCCAATGTTACGGCAAACAAAGCAAATGCAAAAACCAAAGAGATTAAAAAGGCAATTGCCAGAATATTTACATTCAATACCTTAAATAAAGGAAAGGTATCGAAGATAAAATAAACAATGGACATAGACCCGAACTTCGGATTGCCCAGCGGAACAGATGTATTCGAAGAAATTGCTAAAAGCGAGCAGCATATCAAGGTAACTATAGAGAAGCGGCGTTATGGGAAGAATATAACGATCGTATCTGGAATAGACAAAAATCTTGATATAAAGAGAATAGCAAAATCTCTAAAAGAAAAGCTCGCATGTGGCGGCACAGTAAAAAGTGACGTCATTGAACTTCAGGGAAACCACCAGAAGCAGATTAAGCCTATTCTGGTCAAGCTTGGTTTTCAAGAAGGTTCAATAAGCGATTGAAACTACCTGTTCATAAGTGGCAGAAGAAAAATGAAAGATCAAAAGTCAGAAAATAGAGAGAAGAAAAGAAACAGATACTTAGTTCCGACTAGAGGAAGAACTTTTCAGGGCAAAGTTATAAAAAAATTCCACACTAGGGCAGTTGTCGAATTTGAAAGAACAGTCTATATACCAAAATATGAGAGGTATTATAAAAAAAATACAAGACTTCATTCAAGGATTCCTAAAGAGATAAATTTAGCTGTAGGTGATTATGTTAAGGTTCGTGAATGTAGACCATTAAGTAAAATAATTCATTCTATAATTATTGAAAAAATAAGATCCAAAGGAGAAATAGAATGATAGATTTTAAAGATATAAAAAATAAATTATTAACCAAGGCATTATCAAAATGAAAGCAATAAATGCAAAAGTTACAAGAGGATTAAACATAGGGAGTTATATTATTGCCGCAGATAATAGTGGAGCAAGAATAGTAAAGATTACATCTGTGGTTCATGGAAAATCAAAGAAAGGCAGGCAACAATATGCAAAGGTCGCTGATTGGGTAAAAGTTTCAGTAAGAGCAGGCAAACCAGACATGAAAGGGCTCGTTTTTGATGCAGTCATAATTCGTCAGAAAAAATCTTATAGAAGAAAGACAGGTGAAAGAGTTGCCTTCGAGGATAATGCAGCCGCACTTTTAAAAGATGATAAAGGCAACCCAAAAGGCACACAAATAAAAGGGCCCGTGGCAAGGGAGGTACAGGAGAGATGGGTCTCGGTAGCAAAAATAGCTCCCTTTGTACTTTAAGATGGAAAAGAGAAAAAATCAATCAAATAAAAACGAATTAATTAATACAACTCTTGAAGGCATAGAAAAAATTCTTGACATAGCTATCGATTCAAGTCTTAAAATGGCAGATGATTTAAGATCAAAGGCAGATATTAATTATGAAATTCATTCTATGGCCGCATATAATATAGCTGCTCAAGTTTTAATTTTAATAAAAACTAACAATATGAAGTTTGCAAAAATAGGCTATAATCATTTAAGAGGCAAGTTTATAGAATTAAGAGAGGGATTTTCTCAAGAGTATATTTCTTTGATTGAAGAACTAGAAACAGAACTTATTGGACCAAATAGTGATATAATATATGAGGCTAAAATAAGAGGAGGTATAAACAAATGAAATCTAAATTTTCGACATCCTGGCTTTCATCAAAACAGCCGAGAAAACAGCGTAAATATAGAATTAATGCTCCTCTTCATATAAAGCATAAGTTTTTAAACGCCAAATTGTCAAAAATCTTGCGACAGAAGTATGGTAAGAGAAATCTTCCCCTAAGGAAAGGGGATGAAGTGCTTGTCATGCGAGGCAGTTTTAGAAGAAAAAAAGCCAAGATAACTTCTATCAATCTAAAAAAATCTCTTGTAGCTTTAGAAAATATTCAGCGCTCCAAAAGAGAAGGAACAAAAGTTAATGTTTACTTTAGTCCATCAAAGCTTCAGATCCAGTCTTTAAATCTAGATGATAAAAAGAGATTGGCAGTTTTGGAAAGAAAGAAATACAATCAACAATCAGAACAGAAAAAATAAATTTTGTCTAAGGAAAAATGCATATCAAAAGACAGGAAACAACAATCAAATTACCTATACCGAGAAAAGGAACTAAATACGTAGCAAGAGCACTCTCCCATATAAAAAATTCTGTCCCAGTAGTTATTGCAGTTAGGGATATGTTGAAATTAGCACAAACTTCTGCAGAAGTGAAAAGAATGATTCATCAAAAGCTCTTAAAAATTAATGGAAAACTCGTCAAAGATTCTAATGAAAGTATAAAATTATTTAACCTTTTAGAGGCAGACAAAGTTTATGTTTTATCTTTATTACCTACTGGAAAGTATGTTTTTGAAGAGGCCAAGGACAAAATTGTAAGGCTTTGTAAGATTTTAAATAAAACTATGGTTAAAAAAGGAAATATACAGTTTAATCTTCATGACGGATCTAATATAATTTCAGATAGTCAATTTTCTATTGGCGATTCTATTTATTTAGACCTTTCCGGCAAAATAAAAAAACATTTGCCTATAGAAAAAGGCAGAGCATCAATAGTAATAAAAGGAAAATATCTTGGTTTAAAAGGCAATATAGAATCTTATGATGGAGACTTAGTAAGAATAAATGTTAATAATAAATTAGTAGAATTAGATAAAAACCAGGTGATTATAACATGATTCAAGAAGAACAGCTTAATATTGAAAATCCTTCGAGAAAAATTAAATTGGAAAAAGTAGTATTAAGTTGTGGAGCAACAGAAAAAGATCTTGAGAAGGCAGGTAAATTGCTAGGTTTAATTTCAGGTATGAAAGTGCAAGTTTTAAGGTCTAGAAAAAGAATACCTAATTTTAATGTTCAGCCCGGGTTAGAAGTTGGTGTACGCACCACATTAAGAGAAGCAAAGGCAACTCAATTATTAAAAAGACTTCTAGCAGCAATAAACAATACATTATTTTTAAAACAAATATCAGAAAACCATTTTTCATTTGGCATTAAAGAATATATAGAAATACATGGTCTGGAATATCAAAGAGATGTAGGGATTAGGGGATTGAATGTAACCGTTGATTTTATAAGGAACGGCGCCAGAGTTAAAAGAAAGAAGATAAAATCAGGAAAGCTACCAAAAAAACAGCAGGTAACTATTGAAGAGATAACTAAATTTATGGAGGATAATTTCCAAACAAATTTTATTTGAAAAATGAAAAATAAATATACAAAAAAAGTTCCTATGGAGAGAGCAATTTAAAATGACGGCAAGTGATTGGAATAAATTATTAAAACAACTTAAAAGAAAAACTGTAATATCGCAAAAATTCCTAAAACATAATAAGCCCATAGAGCGTACAACAGGAATTTCTAGAAAGAAATGTGAAAGGTGCGGACGTTTTGGCGCCCATCTTAGTCAATATAATCTAAATTTATGCCGACAGTGTTTCAGAGAAATTGCTGAAGAAATTGGCTTCAAAAAATACAGTTAAAATGTCTCAAGATATTGTTGCAGACGCACTCAATAAGATAATGAATAAAAAAAGATCAGGGAAAGATAGTATAGACATAAATTATAAATCAAAAATGCTAGTTTCTGTTTTAGCTTTGGCAAAATTAAAGGGCTACATTAGCAATTATAGAATTGTGGGAGATAAATTAAAGGTCGATATAGGAAAATTAAATAAATGTAGCGCAATAAAACCAAGATTTACAGTAACAGTATCGGAAATAGAAAAATATGAAAAGAGATACCTGCCAGCAAAGAATTTTGGAATCCTGATAATTTCTACATCTCAGGGCCTTATAACGAATAAAACAGCAATAGAAAAAAATATCGGAGGAAGCTTAATAGCTTATATGTACTAAAATGCGAAAGAAAATAACAGAGGTTTTGGAGATTCCCCAAGGGATATCATGTGAATATAATGACAAAATATTAAAATGCAAGAGCGATATTGTAGAATTAAAAAGAAAGATAGCGATATTTAATACTTCTATTTCAATAACAGACAATTTAATAACAATAAATTCTGATAAAGGCAGGCGAAATGAAAAAAAGGCAATTCAATCTTCTATAATCCATATTAAAAATATGTTCAAAGGATTAAAAGAAAAATATGAATACAAACTTGAAGCATGCAATGTACATTTTCCTATGACACTGAAAACCGAAGGCAATAAATTATGGATAAATAATTTTTTAGGTGAAAAAACGCCAAGACATGCTGTAATTCTTCCAAATGTAGACATACAAATAAAAGGGCAGTCAATAACTATTGCTTCACACGATAAAGAAGCCGCCGGACAAACTGCCGCGAACTTTGAAAGAGCGACTAAAGTAAGTAACAGAGACCGCAGAATTTTCCAAGATGGAATCTACATAATTGAGAAACCAGGAGAGAAGAAGAGATGAAACCGAAATTTTTAAGGCAGGATTATATGAGGTATTCCAAAATAGGCAGGAGAAGGAAAAATCTACAAAAATGGAGGAGACCTAAAGGCATGCATAGTAAAATGAGGAAGCAAAGAAAAGGCTATCCTGTTTCTCCTTCTGTAGGTTTTAAATCTAAAAAAGCAGAATTTGGCAAAATTAATGGATATATCCCTATATTAGTACATAATTTCAAGGACTTTTCAACTGTAGGTAGCAATAATATTATAATCTTGTCGAGAAGGCTTGGCGCAAAAAAGAGAATAGAGATGATAAAAAGGGCCAAAAATTACAAACTAAAAATCTTAAATTTAAACAATATTGAAAAATGAACCTCCTTAAAAAGAAAGAATTGGCCATAAGGGCATTGAAAGTTGGAAAAGACAGAATAGTCTTTAATAAAGAAAGATTAGATGAAATAAAAGAAGCAATTACAAAACAAGATATAAAAGATCTAGTAAATACTAAAGCTATAATTATTAAGAATGTGAAAGGAAGAAGGAAATTATTGAAGAGAAAGACAAGGATTAGGCAAGGCTCAAGAAGAAAAAAAATAATAGATAAAAAAAGAGAATATATCATAATTGTCAGAAAACTTAGAAAACATCTATCAATTCTAAAAAACAAAGACGAGATAACAAAGAAAAAGTATCTTGGTCTTAGACAAGAAATAAGAGCAGGATCTATTAGAAGTTTGGTCCAATTAAAAGAAAGAATAATAAAGTCAAGATGAGAACCGTAAGAAAGCGAAGAATGCAGAGAAAAACAGATTACAAAAATAGATTTCTTCTATTAAGATCACCATTACCAAGACTAATAGCAAGGAAAACAAATCGTTATTTAATAGCTCAAATTGTAGAATCAAACCAAGCTCAGGACAGAGTTATCATAGGCATTACTTCAAAATTCCTTTTAAAAAAAGGATGGAAAACTCCTCTTATAAGTATAAAAAATAAGGAGGCCGCTTACTTAACTGGGTTCATGATCGCAAAACTATCGCTAAAAAAGAATATTCGATCAGTCGTTTTTGATATAGGAATGCACAGAAACGTTCATAAATCAAAGCTTTATGCTTTATTGAAGGGAGCAATAGATGCAGGACTAAAAATTCCGAGCAACTCAGAAATACTTCCTCAAAACAATATCCTTAAAAATGAAGAGATTAAAGAAATACTAAATAAAATGACAAAAGAATAAAATGGCGGAAAAAGAAACAAAAAATAAACCAAAAGATCTTATTGAACCAATTCCAGAAGAAATAGAGAGTCTTGCAAAAGACATGCCAGAATTAAAGGATAACTCTAAAAAGGAAGAGGACAAACAAATAAAAAAAGATAACCTAGCACCATGGATCCCAAAAACAAAATTAGGAAGATTAGTTAAAGAAGGCATAGAAAAAGATATAGATCACATATTAAAATCAGGAAAGAAAATACTCGAGCCAGAAATATCAGATTATCTTTTAAATCTAGAGTCCGATCTTTTATTAATAGGTCAAGCAAAAGGAAAATTTGGCGGAGGAAAGCGACGTGCCTGGCGACAAACTCAAAAAAAGACCAAAGAAGGAAATATATTAACATTTTCAACTATGGTTGTGGTTGGTGATAAGAACAGCCACATAGGTATTGGATATGGTAGAGCTAAAGAAACGCTTCCCGCCAGAGAAAAGGCTTTAAGGCAGGCAAAATTGAATATAATCAGAATAAATAGGGGGTTCGAAGATCCTACAGATGCGGCAAAAAATGATCCCCATACAGTTCCATTTAAAATAGAGGGGAAATGTGGGAGTGTTAAGATATTTTTAATGCCTGCCCCAAGAGGAACAGGATTAGCATTAGCCGATGAGTGTAAAAAAATTTTGAGATTATCAGGTATTAAAGATGTATACAGTAGGACATTTGGACAAACAAGAACAACATTCAACTTAGCAAGAGCATGTATTGACGCATTATCTAAAACAACAAAAATTAAAACATGATTTTGGTTATTAGGATATCAGGAGCAGTGGATAACAAGAAAGAGATAGAGGAAACTCTTTTTAGATTAAGGTTAAGAAAAAAATATACAGCAGCCCTTATTTTACCAACTGAAAATAATTTAAAGATTTTAAAAAAACTTCGAAACCATATTGCATACGGCGATATAAATAAGGAGACCTTACTAATGTTGATAGAGAAAAGGGGAGTTTTCATCTCAAATTCAAAAAAAGGGATTTCTGAAAAAATTATTGAGCAATTAGAAAAGAATCCACTTAAATCAGATATTAAACCATTTTTTAGATTGCATCCTCCTAGAGGGGGAATTGATAGCAAGAAACATTTCGGTGTTTCAAAAAAGGCGGTTTTGGGAGATAACAAAGAAAAGATAAATGAATTAGCAAGGAGAATGCTATGAAGATCAAAAAAAGAAAAAAATCTACAAGATTTAGAGGCACACATACCCATGGCAGAGGATTTAAGAAAAAAGCAAGAGGTTCAGGCCATAGGGGCGGAAAAGGCCTAGCTGGAACAGGTAAAAGAGGCGATCAAAGAAAAACTCTAGTTTTAAATTTATACGGAAATGATTACTTCGGTAAAGATAAAGCATTGCGCAAGAAACAATTTGAAAGAATAAAAGTAATAAATATCAAAGATATAGTATTAAAGCTACCCTCTTTTTTAAAATCAGGCATAGCAAAAGAAACTAAAGATTTAATAGAAGTGGATCTGAAAGAATTTAAAATATTAGCAGATGGAGAGATAGATAAAAAATTAAAAATAAAAGCATTAGCATTCTCAAAGTCTGCAGCAGAAAAGATTAAAAAAGCAGGCGGAGAAATAGCCATTGGATAAATTAATAAAACCTAATAATTATATTATCTCATGTCCAATAAGAAAAGTAAAAAGGCCATATTCATAAAAATTTTTTTTTCAGGCATATTATTAGCAATATCTGTTTTATTATTTATCAATTCATTAATTAAGGACATTCTATTTTCACCAACAATAGAATCAGTGCAGGGAAATTTTTCTTCTCTTTTATTATTTTTATTAACCTCTTTCTTTATAGCTATTTTTTTAATTTTCATTATTTATTATTTGATATCTAAAGAATAAGTCTGCAAATCTTTAAAAACCTCTTTCAATTTAAAACCACATGGCTTTCAAAGAAATTTTTTACAATCTGCCTGAAGTCAAAAAACCAATTGAAAAAAAGCTTAGCTTCAACGTTAAACTTAAATGGACCATTATTATTCTATTAGGTTTTTTTATTCTGGCAAATATCTCTCTTTATGGGGTTTCTATAGGTTTCCTTGAAAGGTTCGAGTTCTTAGAAGTTATATTGGGGACAGATTTTGGAAGCATCATTAGTTTAGGCATCGGACCAATAGTTATGGCATCTATTATCCTTCAATTATTAGTCGGATCAGGGATATTAAAAATAGATACAAAAACAGAAGAAGGAAAAAAATTCTTCCAAGGATTGCAAAAACTAGGAGTGATAATTTTCATTATTTTTGAGGCCTTTGTTTATGTATTAATGGGCGGAATTCAAGCATCTCCAGGCTTCGCAGGAATAGTAATTGTCCAGCTTATATTTGGGGGCTTTGCAATAATGCTGATGGACGAAGTATCGCAGAAATGGGGGTTTGGCTCAGGGGTTTCATTATTCATTGTTGCAGGAGTAGCATGGAGACTTTTTACTAGTTTATTTCAATTTATAGGAACTAATGGTGAAATTTGCCTGTTTGATCTAGCGAATACTCCTTGTGCAGGGAAAATATTAGTTATTATCCAATCTTTAATTAATAGTGCGCCAACAGAGCTTTATTCAGCAATTGCCGCGATTCTCTTCACAATGTTAATATTTTTAGGGGTTGTGTGGGCTCAAAATTTAAAAGTAGAAATACCCTTAACCTATGAGAAGTTAAGAGGCTACGGGATAAAATGGCCCTTACAATTTTTTTACGCTTCCAATATTCCAGTAATTTTAGTAGCAGCACTTGCGGCAAATATTCAGTTATTCGGAGGATTATTGGAAAACACACTTGGGAGACCGACTATTTTAGGCGGTTTCTCTCAAGGCCAGCCAATCTCTGGTTTCGCATACTGGATAGGTTCAACTAATTTGATCGAAGCAGCAATTAGAGGTAATTTTCAAACAGGATTTTTATTGCAAGCAATTACACATATAGCATTTTACGTTGGATTATCAGCTCTTTTCGCTGTTTTTTGGGTTAAAACGTCAGGCATGGATGAGTCATCTCAAGCTAAAAACATTTTATCATCAGGATTACAGATACCGGGTTTCAGAAAAGATCCAAGAGTGTTAGAAGCAATTCTTAAAAGATATATAATGCCTTTAACTATAATGGGTGGATTAGCCATTGGACTATTTTCTTCTGTTGCAGACTTATTAGGGGCATTAACTTCAGGCACAGCAATTCTTCTAGCAGTAATGATAATATACAAAATGTATGAAGATATTGCAAGACAGCATGCAGTAGATATGCATCCTGCACTAAGAAAAATGATTGGTTGATCGCCAACATTTAAAAACACTACTTCTTTTATAGATTTAACATGGTTGCATTAAAAGGGGTAATGATTGTATTATTAATTTCTTTAGCCATTGCGTTCTTTTGGGATAATATTCCTGCAATTAAACAGACAGCCCATTTAGCTCTTGATCCCTCTGCAGGAAGGATACTAGATTATAATCATGATTTAGGCATGATAATTATAGCAGGTTTTATAGCATTATTCACAACCATAATTCAAAAATACACAGTAGATAATGAAACACTAAAAAAATTAAAAGATGATCAAAAGAAAATACAAGCAGACATGAAGACCCTAAAGGAGAATCCAGAAAAATTGCTCCAATTACAGAAAGAAAGTATGCAGAAGGCAGGAGAAATGATGTCTTTATCTATGAGGTCTTTTTCCTATACAGCCATTCCCGTTATATTGTTCTTTAGATGGTTTAGCGATTATTTTGTGAAATTCAGCCCTCCGATAAAAATATTTGGTTTTTTTAATTGGTTTCTAGCTTATATTATATTAAGTATAATCTTTTCAATTATATTCAGAAAAATGTTTAAATTGCCCTGATTATTTGTTAAACTTTTTTAGAGACTCTCCCTGTAGCCTAACAAGTTTTTCTTCATTATTTCTTATATAAGAAACTTCAAACCGACTAATATCATAGTTTTTATCTAAAATCTCTTTGAATATTTTCAATGCAAACTTAATTCCTTCTTCGATAAACATACCTTCTTTATAGTCTTTTCTTAATATCTCTCTGATTTTTTCATCGTTCTCACCAATAGCATTTGCTTTATATGCAGTATAATTGCCAGTTACATCTGTAGTATATAAATGCCCTATTCCTTTATCTATTCCAGCAAGCATGACAGATATTCCATAAGGTCTAACGCCCCCATATTGAGTTGACATTTGTTTTCTGTCAGCAATCATTTTAATTACTGCTACAGGTTCTATTGGAGTATTATAGGTAACTCGATTTTGCTGTGCTAATATTTGAGCTTGGTCAATTAGGACTCTAGCATCTGATAATATGCCGGCAGCAGTTGCAATTATATGCACATCAACTTCAAATATTTTATGCGAAGATTCGAACGCAATTAACTTATCCCTTATTCTCTTATCAGCAATAATAACAACACCGTCTTTACAAACTATTCCAATGCTCGCACTTCCAAATTTAACAACTTTTTCAGCATATTCTACTTGCAGTAAATGTCCATCTGGCGAGAACATGGTCGCAGCTCGGTCATACCCCATTGCTTGATGTTGTAACTCTGTTGGCATATCCATCTTGTCTTTAGAAATTCCTCAATATTTTTTAGAATGTTCTATATTTAAGCTTTACTCTCAAATTCATTTATGAAAAATCTTCCTTTTTTAGGATCATGTATTTTTTCTTTTCAATTTTTTCTCTTTTTACCTTAAAAATAAAACATAAAAAAGGATAGTATCTATAAAATTTTTCTATAAAAGCAAAACTTTCATATAGAATACATTTTTCTTTACTAAACTACCTTTTAATCTGTATTCTTCCATACTTCTATATATCCTCTCAAGAACATCTGATCCAATTTCTCTAAATACAATAACTTTTATTCTTTCCAGAACCATATTTTGCCAATATTAAACCATAATAGTTCTATAGATTCCATTTTTATTTTTAATAACAATCTTTAAATAATCTAATAAATTTTTAAAAATATGCCAAAGGTAACCGCAAGGATAAAAGTAAAAAATAAGCATTTTGAAATTCATGTAGACCTTAACGAAGCATTAAAGATCAAGGAAGGAAAAGGCAACATAGCATCTGCTTTAGATTCCCAAAATATTTATTATGATATAGACAAAGGAACGTTGGCATCTGATGCTGATCTGAAAGATGCGTTTGATACAATAGATATTTATGAAATTGCAAAACAAATAATAATAAAAGGAGAAGTGCAAAAAACTCAAGAATATAGAGATACTGAAAAAGAGAAAAAGATTAAGCAGATTTTGGATTTGCTAATTAGGAATGCGGTAGATCAGCATGATAGGCCATTCACTGAAGAAAGGCTGAAAACAGCGATTCAGCAAGCCCATTTTAAAGTAGACAATAGACCTGCAGAACAGCAATTAAATGGCTTAGTTCATGAACTTAAGAAAATTATTCCTATCAAAATAGAAACCAAAAAAATAAAACTAATAATTCCAGCAAGATATACTGGCCAGGTTTACGGAATACTCAAAGACTATAAAGAGTCCGAAGATTGGCTTGCCAACGGTAACTTACAGGTAATTTTAAATATTCCTCCAGGAATTTTAATGGATTTTTATGATAAACTTAATTCAGTTACACATGGCTCATCTCAAAGTGAAGAGATTAAAGATTAACCAGATCAATCCTGTTGAGTCCTAATATTATTTCGTTTTTTAATTACATGCCACTTTAATTGCCCAT
>CAYXLD010000017.1:0-17024 GCA_964465795.1 Candidatus Woesearchaeota archaeon | reverse complement strand
CACTCTGTCCTTGAACACTACTTGTAGTGCTCCAATAAGCATTAGATAATGAACAAGAAGCTATTTCAATCTGGCATGTTGCAGAGCATCCATCACCGCCATTGCCGTTTGCATCATCGCATTGCTCTCCTGATTCTAAGATTCCATTGCCGCATAGAGAAGAACAATAATTAATATTATACAAGTTATTTATTTCAATATTAGTCGTTGCTTTATTGAAAATAAATATTTCATCGATATCTCCATCTAAGAAAGTTGTAATAGTTGAATAAGAAGAAGCTCCTATTCTGCTTAATTGTAAACCTATATTTAAAGGTAAATTAGAAATTGAAACAGGATTGCCAGAAGGAATACCATCGATATAAATCTGCAAATTGCTGTTTCTGTCTGCAACAAAACCAACATGATGCCACTGCCCATCATTAACCAAAGCACTGCTCTCTGTATTAACTGCATTTAAATAAGCTCTAACTCTTCCAGAACCCATAAGAATTAATCTCCAGCCATCTCCTAATGCGTCCATTTTTTGAAGGATAACATCTCCATCAGCTGGAGAAGTTGTTCTAACCCAGGTAAATACAGAAAAACTTTCGTTTAATGATTCAAAATCTAAATTATCGCCATCATTAACAGTAATATAATCATTTAGTCCGTCAAAATTAAATGCTCCCCCTGATCTTCCAGAACCCATCCATGTTGCTCCAGTAACCACACCGTTATTGCCTGCAATAGACAAATCATTAGCAGTTCCGTCATCAAATGGCATATACAACAGCATATTTTGATCATTTACAATGCAGCTGCTCCCTTGTATAATATTAAATGATATAGATGCTGCAACCTCTATTTGCGAATGATCTGCTCTCGCCATATATACAATTACATTATGCAGCCCATTATTTACACCATTGAAAACATAAACTCCATCATTATCTAAGTCTCTAACTTCTGGATCAGTGTCTAACTGTAAATGAACGTGATCTACTCCATTAATATTTCCTATCTCGTTGTATCTAATTTCTACAGAGTCGCTTGTTAAAATAGAATTGTTAATTGGTGCTGTGATAATTATTAAAGGCGGCTGACAGACTGATTCCTGCAGATCTATCAATCCATTGCAATTATTATCAATACTATCTGAACAAATCTCTGCAGAAGAAGGATTAATATTAATATTGTTATCATTGCAGTCAACAGCTCCACATCCTATTGCAGAAATATTATATCCATCTAGATCGTTATCAATACAAATTAAATTTTCTGATGATGTAATATAAACAAAAGCTTTTGTATAATTTGTATTTCCTGTACAAATCATCCCCCAGACTGTTCCTCTAGAATCCTGAACCGTGTCAATACACGGAGCAATTGCTCCAGCAGTTGCATATCCTATTGCTGAAGGGTTTGTTTTAAAAGTCCCATCAGGAGTATATTTATCCCAAAGCTGTTGATTAGTTAATCCTGCTTCAGGAGTTCCTCCGATAACTGTTCCGCCCATATTTGTGCCTGTTGTAGGGGGAATCCAATTTGGAGACTGTTCAGAATAAAATACCTGCGCTGAACTTAAAAATATATTTCCGCCAAAGCCTTTTATTGAAGTATTATAGGTTAAGAATTCATCTATCTGGCTTAAATGAAATTGGCTTCTTCCACTTCCAAAGAGAATGTTAAAGGCATACTTAGGAGTTCCGTCATTCGGAGATACTGCCTCAATCTCTACGTTTTTCAATATTGTTCTTTTTGGCGACATATTTGCTACACCATTTGAGTTGAACATTCCTCCAGCACCTATTCCATTATATGCTCTTATATAGGAATTTTCTATAATGAACTGGCCAACATCGTTTCCATTTAAACCACGGGGAGCATTAAACCTTGGAGTGCTGATTCCACTTCTAACACCTTGAATATCAGCGTTAATTATCCTGTTATTTAGAGTTATATAGTCATCACTGCTCCATCCAGAGGTTGAAGTGCCGAACTGGCTTCTTAATCTAGATTCATTCCCACGAACAATCCACCCATCAAAAGTTATATTATTAACAGGATATCCAAAATATGTCAATAGACGATTATGCCATGCTTTAAAATTCTTAACTAATGTTCCTTTATTTCCCTTAACAGTTTCTCCGTACATATTAACCCACCAAATTGTAAGGGCGTTGCTTGAGCCATAAACTTCATTATTTTCAAATTGCGGAATAGGAACAGCATTTAAATCAATTGAAATGTTTGGATGTATTCCGGGAGATGAAGGAATATTTTTTGTTCCAAGGCGAACATGGAAATAACTAAAGCCGTAAGAATCTCTTACATTAACTGCAACATTATTTTTTACAAAACTTAATGGCCCTCTAAAGTAGAATGCTGAGCCGTCTGCTCCTCTTCTTTCACCATCGTCATCATGAACGCCGCTGCTTACAACTCCCCCATCTAACCTAAATCCAGGATCCTGGTTAGCTGTAATATTTACCGCTATATTATGATCAAATGTATTATTTAATTCAGGGCCATCTTCAGTGTAATAACCTACTCCAATAACACTAAAGCACACATTATCTTTTATCAATCCAAAATTGCTTCTATGTACAAATATACATCCTTTTGGTGAATTCTCTACAGAATTTCCAACAATTTCAAATTGATAAATTCTGCCGTCATAAACAGGCCCATCTAAATGATGCATGTGCAGTGGATATCTGCCTATTTTATTAGTTACGCTTCTGTTCTCAATATCAGTTCTGCTTGAGTCAACAGCATCTAAATCTATATCTGCTCTTGTCCTGCCAAGTCTGAAAAATCTAGCGTAACGAACGTTTATATCAGCATTTTCACTGAAGAAAACATGCCCTCTTGTTACAGCTCCTGCAGACGAAGAAAATATAACATTTCTGTCTAAGTTTGCTATATGTGGCAGAAAATCCAAGGTTTCAACGCCATTTCTATTTCCTCTCGCCCCATTATGATTGTATAATAATGGGGCAACTGTTATGCTCATTCTGTCAGGAGCAATTCCAAGTATTGTTAATACTTCTTGTTTAGGATGTCCAGCAGTATAACTAGTTGAACTAGGATATTCATCAGTATCAGGCAGAATTATTCTATCTCCAATTTGCCATCCAACAACGGGTTCTGTTAAATAAAGAACAGTATTTCCTACTTTAGACTCTTGAGCCAATCGAACAAAAGTAGGCGATTTAGGCGCACCAGATACATTTATTTTTCCCAATACTATTAAGCTTGTGCCTAATTGAGTTGGATCTTTCGTTAGATTTACTGCACGATCAGAAATAATAATTTCTGCTTTAAAAGAAGATAGTATCGGATTATTAATTGTTCCAATTTCAAGATAGCCCTGCCTCATAACCATTATATTTTCAGAGATTATCTTAGTATTTCTATCATTCTTAAAAATTAAGCTGCCATATATTCCAACACATTTTAAAACATCATTGCTTTGGACATTATAATTAATTTGTGTTCCAGAAACAATCTCAATATTATCATCATTAGCCGGTATTCTTCCTAAATCCCATGTTCCGGGGTCGTTCCAGTCTCCGCTTCTAACACTTCTTATATTTGGCAATGAGCAAAAATTAGGGATCGCGTCTGAGCTCGTAATTATATCGTCTGGCGCTAATTGTGGACGAATGTAATAAAGATCTTCATCTTCCTCAATTTTTTTATCAGAATCTCCTGAATCAATTAAATTTTCTGGATTAGACAATCTAGAATCTTTTTGACTCTTTATTAATTCTTTGTCATTCAATTTTGAGAATAAACTATTTTCCCCATCATGTTTATAAAAAAATACAAAGGCAATAAAAATTATTAATGCAATAATAAAAGCAAGCATTAAAGTTTTTTCTGATTTTACTTTCCCTCTTTTATACATTATTTTATTAGTAATAATTAACTTATAAAACTTGCTCCGTATAATCACTTAGTGTTCCTTTTTCAATATTAGAAATTTCAACTATTGGTACCTTGACAACATCAGCCACCTTATCTCTCTCTTTCAGTCTGACAACTCTGACTCCCTGCGTTGCTCTTCCCATCACACGAAGTTCTTTCATTGATATTCTTATAACAATTCCTTGCGTTGTAGTAACTATAATAGAATCTTTATCACTGACAGAAACAGATGCAACAACGTCGCCTGTTTTATCCGTAGTTTTTAAATTAATTACCCCTTTACCAGCTCTTGCTGTCTTTCTATACTCTTCAATATCGGACCTTTTTCCAAATCCTCTATTTGTAATAGTTAAAACAGTTGTCTTGCCATCTTTAGGAATTGCCATTAATGAGACAACTGCATCTTCTTTTCCTAAATCAATTCCAATAACTCCATAACTCGCCCGGCCCATAGATCTTACATCACCAGAATTAAATCTAATTGCCTGCCCGTCTTTTGTTACAAGCAAAACTTCTTGGCTGTCTTCAACTCTTGCAACATTAATTATCTCATCAGTTCCATCAGGGGGCAGATTCATTATTCTTACCCCTGTACTCCTAGGATTGCTCACATCTTTCAATGGCAGTTTTTTTACAATTCCTTTTTTAGTTGCAAACATTAAGTATCCTGAATCAAAATTAGTTATCGCCATTACATTGGCGATTTTTTCTTCTCTTAAATTAAGGAGATTTGCGATTGCTCTTCCTTTGCTTTGTCGTTCTGCAGAAGGCACCTCGTTCGCTTTCAGCCAGTAAACTCGCCCTCTTGAAGTGAAAAATAGCAAGTAGTCATGCGTAGAGCAGGTTATCATTTTCATAACAAAATCTTCATCTTTTAATCCAGCACCCATGACCCCTGTTCCGCCTCGCCTCTGCTCTCTGTATGTTTTAACATCAACTCTTTTTATGTATCCAGTATTCGTGAGCATTACTACAACATCTTTTTTTTCAATCATATCTTCTTCAGATATTTCCTCTATTTTCTTAACAACTCTTGTTTTTCGTTCATCGCCAAAGTCTTTTTTAATTTCTCCAACTTCTTTCTTAATAATCTTTAAAACCTCTTTATCTGACTCCAGAACCTTTTTTAAATATTCAATCACTTCTTTTAGTTTAGATTCTTCGTCTTTTAATTTAGTATGCTCTAATGATGTCAACTGTTGAAGTCTTGTCTCCAAAACCGCTTTAGCCTGCCTTTCGCTAAAATTCCATTTTTTCATCAGCCCCTCATGCGCATCTTGAACAGTCTTGCTTTTTTTAATAAAATCAACAATCTCATCAATGTGTTTCAATGCAATCAATAAACCAAAAACAATCTCTAATCTATCTTCTGCTTTCTTCAATTCAAATCTGCTCCTATTAGTAACAATTTGCCTTCTATATTTAACATATTCAACTAAAACATCTTTCAAATTTAGAACTCTTGGCTGTTTTCCAACTAGAGCCAAAACATTAGCATCAAAATTAGTCTGCATATTTGTTAGCTTGTATAACTTATTTAAAGTATATTTAGAATCTACGCCTTTTTTCAATTCAATTACAATTCTTATTTTTCCTTTGGCAGATTCGTCCCAGATATCTGCAATATCAGGCAGTTTTTTCTCGGTTGCTAATCGAGCAATTTCTTTAATTAGTTCTGCCTTATTTACCATATATGGAATTTCAGTAACTATGATATACTCCTTGCCTTTTTTCTCTTCTTCTGAAGTTCTCGCACGCATTACAATCTTCCCTTTTCCTGTTTTGTACATCTCAACAATACCAGGCCCCATTGCATATCCTCCAGTAGGAAAATCAGGGCCCTTTACAATCCCAGTTAATTCATCAATACTAATTTCAGGATTATCTATATAGGTGGTTATTGCATCGCAAAGTTCAGTTAAATTATGTGGAGGAATATTAGTAGCCATGCCAACTGCAATTCCTGTTGCCCCATTTAATAATAAGTTGGGCAGTTTTCCAGGAAGTGTTTCGGGTTCTTTCAAGGAGTTATCATAATTTGGCATCATCTTAACAGTCTCTTTATCTATATCATCCAATAAAGTAGAAGCAATTTTGCTTAGTTTAGCCTCTGTATATCTGTCTGCTGCAGCGCTATCCCCGTCAACTGAGTTATGCACAAAAATTCCTGCCGCCAATGCAAAGTTATGAGTATCGTCGATAGTTAAATCATATACATCTGTGTATTCTTTAATAAATTCAATTCCCACTACCTTATGATTGCCATTTAATTCATTAAAAATAAGATTTTTATTATCATTAAAATATCTTCGTATGCCGTGATCCCAACTAGTAAAACTCTTTGTTTCAAAAACATCTCGCCTAATTTTCTCAAAATTTTCTTTTTTTAAAGGCAAATCATTATCTAATAAATGTCTACATATTCTTAAAAATTTCTTTTTACCAGTCAAATTCGTTTCTCTATTTTTATTAGACATAACAATTTTTTCATGGAAAAGTTCTCTATATTCTTGAATTTGCCACATTTTTTTCATAGTTATAGAAGATATTTGTCTAATTCTTTCAATAGCTTCTGGATGTTCTTCAAAATACTTCTTACTAGCCTCACTCATTTGTAAACGCTTTTTTTCTCTATAATCTATTTTTTTCCAATTTGCTAAATTTCTCTCCCTCATCCTTAGAGAGTAAGTTTCACGATTTCTAGGATTACTCCAAAACTTTTCCCTTCCTTCATCTAATTTCTTTCTATAATTAAAGTCGTTCTGATGTTTAGAAGAAGTTAAATTATAATACGTTTGCCAATGTTCTTTCCAATGCATTCTTTGAATATTAGTAGGATTATTATTTAGTTTATTAAAATCAATATGATGCCTAATTCTACCTGAACTCTTTAGATATATTTGATTATCTAAATTCCACATATCAGCTAATATATGCGCATAATCCCAAAATTTTGATTGAGGTTGGAATACCATGCTATATCTAATAGTTTTAGGATTCTTTGGGCTGTCTATTTTAGTAGAAAGCCTAGTGTAACAAGGCATTAAAGAATCTCCTGATTTCAGATTTCTAGATTCTTTATAACTGCCGTCTCTTAACATAAACAAATGATTCAAAGTGCATTTAATTTCCTCACCATTATCCAAAAAAACCCTCATAACTTCTGCATTTTCTTTTGTCATTCTTGGATTTTTTATTTTTGCTATTCTTATATTGCCATCATCTACTGTAAATGTAAAGTTAATTTTCCCTTTTCTATCTTCTTCTATCAAATCTTTGAAAGACAAATTTCTGCCATCAGCAAGTTTAACCCTAGTATCAGCTGTAAAGCAACCGAAATTGCCTTGTCCGTGCACTAAAGGATATCTCAAAGAAAAATCTTGAGCCATTCTAACTAAAGCATCATAAATAGCAATGTTTCCATGAGGATGGAATTTACCCATAGCATCTCCAACTATTCTTGCAGATTTTATAGTCGGCTTGGACGGATCAAGCCCGAGTAAATTCATTGTATGCAATATTCTTCTATGCACTGGCTTTAAACCATCCTCTACCGAAGGCAAAGCACGCTGGACAATAACAGACATAGCATAATCAATATATGCTTTTTCCATTTCTTCCACTATTTCAGCAGCCTGAACACCTTCAGAAATCATATTTTTCTCTCTTCTCTCTTTTTCTTTCTCTTCAATTTCCTTTTCAATCTTTTCTTCGTCTTGCTGTTTCGGCGTCATTTTATTGATTTTTTTATTTTTTCTTTAATTGGGAATATTCCTTCAAATTCACAATCTCTGCATTTATATTGTCCTGTAAATCCTGTAAATCCTAATAATGGCTGTGCATCTTCACTGCCGCATTTAGGGCAAAATATTTTTTCTTTCATTTTTTACAATAATTCTAACAAATCCTCCACTGAATTGATTATTTTAGTCGGCTGTCCTGTCTCTTCATTTGGCAGCTCGTGTGCATATTTCCCATTTTTAATCCAATAAGTTTGGCATCCTAGTTGATTGCCAATTTTAATTCCTCTTATAGCTCTATCATCTACAATTAATGTATTTTCAGGGGCTGTCCTCATTTTCTCCATACATTCTAAATATTGTTCTTTGGTTTTTATAGTATCAATTATTATATTATTAAAATACCTAGTTAATCCGCTCTTTTCTATTTCTGTCCTTCTATTATCAATTCCAAATCCAGCTATTGAAATTAAACTTAGCTTATAATTTGTACTTAATTTTTCTACAACTTCTTCTGAATAGGAAAATAATCCATCATTGCTATTTATTGCTAGCGTTCCTTTCCAATCAAATATTATTCCTTTTATATTTGCCATTTTACAAATCAACCTCTGCTTCTTTAGCTCTTTCAGCAATAAATTGCCTTCTGGCTTCTACATTGTCTCCCATTAATTTTGCGAATGTCTGATCTGCTAAAGCCGCATCATCAATTGTAACTTTTTTTAACAATCTTGTTTTAGGATCCATTGTTGTATCCCATAACTGCTCAGGATTCATTTCACCAAGGCCCTTAAATCGCTGTACATCAATATTTTGCCCAAGCTTCTGTTTAATTTCCTTTAGCTCCTCTTCAGAATGGATGTAATGATCTCCTCTTTTTCTGACTCTAAATAAAGGCGAAACAGCAATGTAAATATGTCCTTGTTTAATTAATTCAGGCATAAATCTAAAGAAAAAAGTCAATAATAAAGTTCTGATATGCGCTCCATCTACATCAGCATCGCTCATAAGTATTATTTTAGAATATCGTAAGTTTTCAAGGCTAAACTGCTCTCCAATTCCTGCCCCTATAGCAGTTATTAAAGCTGAAATTTCCTCGTTCGATAAAACCTTAACAGGGTTTGCCTTTTCAACGTTTAATGGCTTTCCCTTCAAAGGGAGAATAGCTTGAAATTCTTTATTTCTTCCTTGGGTAGCGCTATTATGCACAAACACTCCTGAAGATAAAGCGAAATTATGTGTGTGCGGTATTTCAATATCATATACATCAATATTATCCTTAAGCAAAGTTATTTCCTTAATCTTATGATTATAATTGTTAATTGTCTCCATCATCTTTTGAAAATCATTTCCGAAAAATCTTGAGCAAAATGTCTGTAGACTCAAAATACTATGATCCTCTTCCATAATTCTTATCTTTTCAAAACTATCTAAATTTCCATAATTATCAAGAACAGACTTCATTAGATTTATTGTTTTTTCGTAATAGGTCTTATTATAAGATTCTTTTTTCTTTTTTCTAAATTCCTGAGTCCATTGTTCACTTGTTTTTTGCCTTCTCCAATTTAAAAGAAATTCGTCTTTCCATTGATCCCTTGCTAAATTAGAGAGATATTCTCTGGCATCAGGATTTTCTTCAAAAAACTTTCTAACTTTTTGTGATGCTTTTTTTCTATTTTTTTCCTGAGACCAATATTTTTGTTGTTCTCTATTCAAACGTTCATTATTTTCTTTTTTATAATCTTCATTGCTATTATAAAATTCCATAAATTTATTTATCATAAATTCTTTATACTCCTTATCTTTCCATTGCATTCTTGCCCTATTACTAAGCATCTTATTGACAACAGTTCCTTTAGCCCAGGCACTTATTTTATTTCTATATTCTGGGGTCTTGTAGGCTTGTGTAGATTTCTCTTTAATATCAGGTCTATGGGGCGTTTTATCCAAATGTTGAGTGTGCAAAATAAGATGTTCTTCTTTATGCAACCTTATTATATTTGTAGGATTATTATTTAATTTATTAAAATCAATATGATGTTTATGGTCGCCTTGACTCTTTAAATAAACGTCCTTTGCGAGATTATATTGATCTGCTAAAACATGAGTAAAAATCCATTTGCCTTTATCCCATACCATTTCATATCCATCAATTGTAATTCTCCCGCCTATTTTAGATAATTCCTTTCTAAAAGGCATTAACGAATCCTCTTTAGTTAAATTTATAGCTTCTTTATAGCCACCATCTCTTAACATAAACTTATGATCTGGAGTACAAACAATTTCTTCTCCATTATCAAGAACTATCTTAATTACTTCAGAATTCCTCTTAGTCATTCTAGGATTTTTGATTTTAGCAATTCCTATACTTCCATCTTTCCTTATAGTATAGCAAAAGTTTTGTTTACCGCTTTGATATTCTTTAATTAGTTCTACAAAAGAAATATTTCTTCCATCAGCTAATGCAACTTTTGTATCTCCAGAAAAACAACCCCCTGCAGAATCTCCTTCAACAATAAACAATTCTGTATTCTCGGCTTTTTTATTGGCACAATCTCTTAATTTCCCAGGAAGTCCTCCGCCGCCCAAAGCGCTCTTTCTTCTTACAAGTTCCTTGGCTTTTTTTGCTGCATTTCTTGCTTTTTGAGATTCCAAGGCCTTAGTAACAATTCTTTTTGCAATAGCAGGATTTTCTTCAAAGAATTCTGTTAATGCCCCCATGCTTATTTTATCAACTATTCCTTTTATTTCAGAATTCCCTAATTTTGTTTTTGTTTGTCCTTCAAATTGCGGCTCTGGAACTTTTGTAGAGATTATCGCAGTCAATCCTTCTCTAACATCATCTCCTGTTAAATTTCCATCTCCATTTTTAATCATCTTATTTTTATTTGCATAGTCATTAATCGCCCTAGTTAAGGCTGTTTTAAAGCCAACCACATGAGTGCCGCCTTCAACAGTATTTATCGTATTAACAAACCCAAGCACATTCTCCTGATAACCTGCATTATACTGGACAGAGCATTCTACAACAACACCAGAATCTTCTTTTAAATAATAAATTGGCTTATGCAATGATTCTTTAGATTCATTAAGCCATTTAACGAATTCAATAATCCCTCCCTCATAAAAGAAAGTTTCTTCTTTCCCGCTCGTTTCATCCTTTAATACAATCTTTAGTCCTCTATTCAAAAATGCAATTTCTCTAAAGCGTGTTTCTAAAACTGAAAAATCAAATTTTGTTATTGAAAAGATCGTATCATCAGGCATAAATGTAACTTCTGTTCCAGTATCTCCTTTATCAGCTTCTCCAACAATCTTAACGTCATATAAGGGCTTCCCAATTTTGTACTCCTGCTTATACTTCTTGCCGCCTCTTTTGACAATCACTTCCATATATTTAGATAAAGCAGCCACTACGCTAATTCCAACACCATGTAGCCCTCCTGAAACAGCATAGCTGCCTTTGTCGAATTTACCGCCTGCGTGTAATTTTGTTACAACAATCTCTAGGGCAGGCTTTTTGTAGATTGGATGCACATCCACAGGGATGCCTCTTCCGTCATCAACTACTGTAACACTACCATCCTTATTTAAAACAACTTTAATCTCCTTGCAATAGCCCCCCATTGCTTCATCAACAGAATTATCAACAACTTCATAAACTAAATGATGCAGGCCCGTCTTACTAGTGCTTCCTATATACATGGCAGGTCTCAGGCGGACTGCTTCAAGTCCTTCCAAGACCTTGATTTTATCTGCATCGTATTTCTTTTTATCTTCACTCATTTTTCTCTCCAATTTTATATTTCATAGAATTAGGAATAAATGGTTTTATAATATTTATCAATTTTTTGGAATCTAATTGTCTTGCTTGTAATTTATTAACATCATACAAATCTGCAAACTTTTTAAGTTTTCTATTCGTTCTTAATCTAGACAAAGCACTAGATTTACTCTTATGGATTTTAGGAAAAATAGATAAAATTCTAGCTTCTTCCAGAGCCAACCCTAGTGACATGGGCTTTATCTTTAATTCCTGCGACAAAATCAAAAGATCTCCTTTTCTTTTAATTTTCTTACTAAGTTCCACTATATCAAACCTTTCCCTTACCGCCCCCAATCTTTCTAAAACAGTTATTTTCTCAGCGGAGTAATCCTTCTTATCGCTCATTTTTTCCCTATAACCCACAAAAACAATGCTTAGTTTTTAAACCTTTCTGCCAGTTTATCGTCGATAAAAGGCAAAATAGAGACTATAGAAACAATACGATTAAGTTATTATTTCTTATAAAAAATTCTTACATTTTTTCTAGAATGTATTCTATTTTTTATTTTGCCTTTAATTTTAAATAAAAATACAACCAATAAAAATATTATCACAACTAAAATTGAAATCAATAAATTAGAAGAGACATTATAATTTCTTCCATAATCGCTTCCTGTCTTTATCGTTCGCTCTGCTATTTGCGGCCCATCATTTAAATTATCTGACGAAATATACTGTTTATCGTAATTAACATCTGGTTCTCCTTCTAAATTTTCAAGCCCAATAAAATTTTCTTCAATGCTATAGCCTGAAAATCCATTTACTAAAAACGAAATTTTGTTATTTATTCTATCATTAATTTCAATAATACAATCAAGACAAGTATTTCCATCTTTTATAATTCTTGGATTTTCAAATTCTACTCCTTCAAATGTAATTCTAGCTCGCTTATTTAGACTAAAAAGGATAGTGCTGTCTATTTCTATCTTATTATATGATATCTTAACATTTGAATCAAGGTCAATAATATTAGTATTTTTATTTATATTTTCAATTAGATTCACTGGCTCTAAAAATTCAACTTTTCCGATACCATTTGAAATAATCGTAAAATCCCCTATATTTTTTAATTGCTCATCAGTATAATCCTCTATTAGACCTAATGTTCCTTTTTCAATATAATCAGAGCCGTGAATAAGCGATCTCCTATTAATATTTACCCTGAATATGATAGATCTGTTTACACTGCCTGCACTATTATTGGCAAAAACACCAATCGTATATATTCCTGTTGGCAAAGATAAATAGGTATCAACATTGCATAATGTATTTTGTTTTACATCTCCTAGTGAATACCAGCAATTTTGGGCACCAGAAGCACTATATCTTAAAGGAACAGGTTTATTTTTATAATTATAATAATTCTGAGGATAAATGACATTTAAGGCAGGCAATTCTTGTGAACATGCATCGATTACACCATCACAATTTTCATCGATATTATTGCCGCAAATTTCTTGTGGCGGCAACGGGCAAGACTCAGCACAAAGAGAAAATCCGCCGCAAGCATTTCCATTATAGTTGCAGTTCTTAAATAAGCCAACAGCAGGATTATTATCGTTGCAATCGAGATTATTTGGTACGTATCCAGCCGTTTGTGTACAAAGTTCAATCATATTGCCTGCTCCAAATAAGTCTCCATCTAAGTCATTATAATAAGTATTTTTAACTCCGTCATCTGCGATATTATCACAGTCATCATCAATTTCGTTGCATATTTCTGCAACAGGAATACAGGTGTAACTAATATCTCCAGTTTTGATCAAACTGACGGCATCAGCGCTGTAACTTGCCCCACCTTCAACTCTAAGAACTATTTTAGGAATTTTATCAAAAGAATATTCTCCTAATAAATTCCATTTTCCCGCAAGGTTTGAATTATTCTGATTTGCTCTTGCTGTCTGCAATATAATATCTCCATTATAAATATCATAAGGCGCATTTTGAGATCTTGATGGAAGATGAGTCCACCAGCCGTAAACTTGGTACACTCCGGGTTGAACAATGAAAGACCACGTTGCAGTATCTCCCATAATAGAAGAATAAAAAGAATTACTGCCATAAGGATTAATAGCCTTTGATGGAATCCAATTATATTGCGAGGAGAAACCAGCATCTGCATTATCAACTATAATTCTATTGGTTGTACAGTCTATATTTAAGAGAGGGTCATTATCATTGCAATCTAATAATGTTCCGCATGAACCTGCGGTAGAATTAAATCCATCGTTGTCATAATCTAAACATTCTATGGAAATTGAACATCTATCCATAATACCATGCAGTCTTAATTGCAATTGTGCATTATATAGCGATCTGGGACAAAGATCTTTTCCAAAATAATTTGAAGAAGGCTTATCATATCCTATTCCTTCTGTGTAGTCTCTTGGAATAATATAAGGCCTCCATGTTTGTCCAGAATATTTTCTATTCGGCTTAATAGGCGTAACAACATCAGAAAATCCGCCGGAGGTTCCAATAATATATCCCCAGCCATATTGACTTGACACTACAATTCCTGGATCTACTCCAGAACTGTCAGGATCATACTCTCTAGCAGGTATATTCAATGGCGCGCCTTCAATATTCCAGAATACATTTTGAGATGCACTATGACCATGGAAAGTACTGCTGGATTGTGTTGCTCCAAGCGGCCTAACAGTTGATTCCCACCAATTTCCGTCAAAATAAATGTTTTCAATTAAATTAGCAGTGCTTAAATGAGAATGAAAATCGCTTGGCGTTAAAAAAATTTCTCTGATAGTAGCATCTTTAAAGACATTTCCGCTTGAGCCGCCAAGATTAATTGTGAATGCTTTCTTCATTTTTTGAATTGTTCCATTTTCAAATAATACTTCATTAGTATTTTCAAGCTGGACAGTATATCCTATTCCACAGCAGCCCACAGTATTTGATTGTGAATTTTTAAATTCAAAGTTTTTCACACTGATAAATTGAGAATGCTTCATCCTAATTGCACCATTCAGCAATTCAATATCATACGCACCAAACATATTTGATAAATCATTATTTTGAGGTCTGTTAGAGTTTTCAATTGGCATATAGCTTTTAACATTATATACCCAGCCGTTTAAAACATTATAAAATCCTATTGCATAATTCTCGTTAATTGCAGACACAATAGCATTAGTTGGAAGTGTACCGCTGTCATTAGGCCAGTTATCAGGATGTCTAATTATTCCAATAGACAATTCTTCAATTCCAATCTCTGAAATTCCAGACCTAGTTATTGCAGCAATTGGATTTTCAATAGATTTAATCCGGTATTTGGTTGGAACATCCAATGTAATCTCATTTGCTGCTGAATTAATATCAATTATCCTCCTTCGCCACAAATAAGAGGTATCGCCCAAGGGCCATGCATTTAAACCAGCATTGCTCATATCGTGCTCGTTTATATAATTTTGCGTCATTGTTCCTCGAATAATAATAGGGTCTCCAATACTAAATCCAGAAACACTGCTTACTTTAATTATCTTAGTGGGATAAGGCTCGTCTCTTACAATACTTTTCTGATTGCTAACAATGCTCCATCCATAAATACTTTCTCCAGTTGGTTCTGCATGAATAACACCAGTGCTTGACATACTAAAACTAGTATCAGACCATAAAGGATCTATTTTAATCTTAGTTTTTTCTGGCCCATCTCCCCTTATAACAACGCGGCTATTATTTATTCTTAATAATTTATTTGATTTTGTTAGCCTGATTCTATATTCTCCTTCAGGCAAATATACAACGCCCCCTCTAGAATTTGCTTCAGCATCATTAATTGCATTTTGTATAGCTGCCCTACAGTCAGCCGCGCCATTAGCCGTACATCCATAATTTAAAACATTATAAACTCCGGCAGAATCAACCCAATTTGTATTAGGATCTTCAGGAGGAATCGGCTTTTCTCCTTTAGAATAGCCGGCATAAGAAAAATCATGCAGAAATCTGTAAGGGTGATAGGCGGGCCCAGAGTTTATTGCTCTTCCGTTCTCGTCTAATGTTCCGTTTAAATCAAAGAATACATTTATTCCATCTTGAAATCCAGTTTTATCAATTGGCTGCCAATTTTCAGGAAACATTGAAGATCTCCAATATTCAACGGGTTGATATCCAATATCAGAACTATTCTGTACTTTAATCAAAGAAATTACAAGAATCAAAGATAAAATTAATATGATTGTAATTATTTTAGCAGAATAATCACCTAGTCGCCCCATTTAATTTAATTTTTAACCTCTTTTATAAACTAAATAAGAAGACCAATATATAAAAACTTATCTCAAATATTTGTTAGATTATTTGTGTTGTTCTTTATCTTTCTTTTTACCTTTATAAGAATCAGTCCATTTTATTTTTCTTTTATCTCTTTTTAATTTCAACGCGTTAAGTCTGCATTTACTTGAGCAAAAATAAGCAATGCTTCCGTCATTTTTTATTAAATGCAATCCTCTAAATGCATACTCTTCTTTCCCGCAAAAAACACATTTAACCATTTTTCCCCATCCAGCCAACCATACATAACTGATTTACTCTATCAGTTACTTCAATTATATACTCTCTTTTTTGCCTGGTATAGTTTTGGACAATAATTGATTTTAATCTGAAGTATTCTTTTTTAACAACTCTCACATCCATTTCTTCATTATATAGCCTAACTACTACTTCGTCATCTGCATCTATTTTCAGTCTGTCAATCTTTCCGCAATATTTAAAGTGGCTTTTCAAGACATTTTTTACTAAAGACGAATCAAATCCGGCAATTTTATCTTTTAATAATGTTTCCATTATATGCTCCTGGTATTGCTTCCCCTAATTCTTCTAGCTTCAATTTCAGTTTCTCTTAATGTTAACAAATCTCCAATTTTTATTGGGCCCTTCACATTTCTTCTCATAGACTTTCCTTTATTTCTACCATCCAAAACCTTAACTTTAACTTGGGTTACCTCTCCTCTTCCGCCTGTTCTTCCTATAAATTCTTCAACCAAAGCATTAACTGCCATATCACTTGATAATTTAGATATTGTTCCACTGCCTTCTCCTGTTTTATCCTTTATTCTCTGTTGATTTTTCGTCATTCTTTATTTTTTAATTTTGTTTTTAATTGAGAAATGTCTTTATCTGCGTTACCGGCATCAATAACAGCTATTGAAGCAGTTTGTACTGGAATTCCTGCCGCAATTCCCAGTTTTTGTTTTGAATCAACTTCCACGCAAATTATCCCTTTCTCTTTACACAAAATCGGGAGATGGGCAACTATCTCTTTTGGAGAGACATCTGATGCATAGAAAACAGCTTTAGCTACACCTATTTCAATTGCCTTGGTTACTTCATTAGTTCCTTTATCAAGCTTTCCGGTCTTCTTAACTTTCTCAATAATTTCATAATAGTTTGTCATTCTGACCTCCATTAACCAACTTCATCGGTTTAGTTGAATATACCTTGAATATAGGCTTTATAAATCTTTTTCTTAAAATGACATTGTCCGGAGTTTGACTGAAAAATAGTTATTCTCGAGAAATTTAGGTAGG
>CAYXLD010000016.1:0-17388 GCA_964465795.1 Candidatus Woesearchaeota archaeon | reverse complement strand
TATTTTAGCCTATCGCTAAATTTAGAAGTGGTTAAAACTCATCGGAGATACTCTAATACTGAAATTAAAAAATTCTTTCAATTAATTTCAGAGCGTCTGAAATTATGAATCCTGCTGCGCCTATAATTAATACTCCGATAGCTGAAATTTTAGCAATCGATATAAATTCCTCTTTTGTTGGTTTTCTTAATATATGCCAAACTCTTTTTGACTGCAATAAAAAAGATTTAAATTTTTGCCACATATTTATACTATTAGACGAGAGTTTTTAAAAGTTGTTATTCTAAATAGACTTGTTATATCCCGAAATTATTTCATAAGGCTGTTCTAAATAGACTTAAATAGCTGTCTTATGAAATCAATTATACTTGACCAAATTTTGTATGACGATGGTTGGAAGAAAGTATTCTTGTCTAATAAAGAAATTAGGAATCTAAATTTAGATGCTGTTGTAATCCCTGCTTTTCCTGATTTGGCCATACAACTTTTAGACAGATATGCTTATGATTTACTTTCCTTATTTGGAGAAAGTATTCAAAATAAGGGTATTAATTTTGCTAAAAATTATTCTAAAAAGCCTGGTTATGTTATATCGCCGCCTTATAACTAATCTTTATTTTTCTACGAAGTCTATCCCCAGCTCTCTCTCTAGATCTTTATCATCTTTATCGATTTCTGTTGAAGACCCTAAAATTTGAGAACTTTTTACGCCTGTCACTATCAATAAAACTTTTATTGTTTTTTCCATATCTGGAGAAATTTGCGCGCCGGATATTATTTTTGCGTCTTGGGATATTTTTGAACCAATTACTTCCATAACTTTTTTATATTCCTCTAAAGACAAGTCATTTCCCCCTATTATATTAACTAAAGCCCCTGTTGCCTGGCTAATATCTACGTCCAAAAGAGGATTATTAAGGGCTTTTTCTACTGCATCTTTTGCTCTGTTTGCTGCATCAGATTCCCCTATCCCTATTAAAGAGACTCCTCCATTTGCCATTACTGCTTTTACATCAGCAAAATCAAGATTGACTAGCCCTGATTTTGTAATTAATTCTGTTATCCCCTTGACTGAATTTGTTAATATTTCATCAGCAACTTTAAAGGCAGTATGTATCGGTAGCTCTGGTGCAATTTCTAATAATTTATCATTTGGAATAACAATTAATGTATCAGCAATCGCGGCGAGTCTTTCCAACCCGTATTGTGCATTTTCAATTCTTTTTTGCCCTTCTACTGTAAAAGGAAGAGTGACTATGCCTATAGTTAAAGCTCCAGACCGTCTAGCAATTTCAGCAACAACTGGAGAAGCCCCTGTACCTGTGCCTCCTCCTAACCCGCAGGTTATAAAGACCATATCGCTCTCGCTTAGTTTTTTTCTAATTTCCTGTTCTGATTCTTTTGCTGCTTGTTCACCGACTTTTGGATTGCTGCCTGCTCCTAATCCATGTGTTAATTCCCTGCCTATAAGAATTTTTGTATCTACATCGCAGTAAAGCAAGTCCTGTGCATCGGTATTTACAGCAATAATCTCGCAACCTTTTATCCCTATTTCTTTCATCCTAGAAACTGAATTGCCTCCTCCCCCCCCACACCCAACTACTTTTATCCTTGCCGAATGTTTATGAAGCAGAGATTCTAACTCTTTATCAATAGCATTAGTACTTGAATTATTTGTAAAGTCAATTTCCATAGCCATTGTTGAATAATGGGGCGTTTATTTATAAGGATTGTTATATTATTTAATAGAAGTATTTATTTAAAGATTATCTGCTGGGAAAATTAGGTTGTTTTTCTGCTTTATATGAAGGTTTATCTTCTATTAAAATTTCACTATCTCTAAGATTAATTAGCTTATCTTCATATTTAATATATCCTGAAGGCAGATTAAGAAGTTCTAATCTTGCTTGAATATTTCCTTCATTATCGTAAATTTCCAGTGTATACCTATCTTTTTGTGCGGTTTTTATATTTTTAACAAATCTAATCTCTTACATTTTATTTTTCCTCTTGATATATCAGCATTCCTATTTTCTTCACAACCTGACAAAAAGGAGGCTAGTCCTAGAGATACATAAGAAATTTTTTTGTTCAATGTGTTCATGCCTAATTTAAAGTACAACTGTATTTAAAATTATATGTTGTTAAAGTGCTGTTTTATTTGTTATTGTGGGTGTGATTATGTTCGTGATGCTCATTGTCTTGTGAATTTTCCTTAATTTTTTCTTTTTGTTTATCTTCTTGCTTAATATTCTCTAAAATTAAAGGTTTTCCAACTAATTCCTTAAATTTTTGAGAATATATTTTGACGAAAAAATCCATCTCCTTCGTACCTTTGATTACTATATTGTCCTTAATTTCGTACTTTGGAATTAATTTGATAAAAATTAAAAATAATGCGTCGATTTTTTCCTTTTCGTCGTATACTTTCCGCATTATTGTAAATTTATATTTTATTATTTTTCCTGCTAATGGATTATTAAAATCTGCAATGACTCTCCCTCCTGATGATGCTATTATTTTTACAATAAAATCATCTAATGTTAAAATTAAACCTGGATATGGATTGACTTTCTTTTCTGTAAAAGCTTTTAATGGCAGGGTTTTTATCAATTCTCTTTTTCTTTCCCCAAAACTTTCTTTTGGAGTCAATGTAATATTGTACTCCTTTCCTACTTCTTTATTTACCAAAGAGTCATCAAGGCCTTTTAGAACCATCTCCTGTCCTACTGCGATTATTGTTTTAATTGGGCTTGCTTTTGGATTAATCTTTTTTAAGTCTTCAATATAATTAGAATCGAATATTTCATCATTTGCATACCCTGTATACTTCAATTCTATAAAATCGTTTTTATTAACAATATCTTTATTATCCATTAAAATGAAATAAGAAAGTAGTTTAAAAATTCTTCTCTTTGGCTTGGATGCAAAGTTTTAGTAAGTTTTATAAACGATTATTAATAAAGAAGTATATGGTTTTAAAATTAATTGATGCCACACAAGCAAAATCTGGATCAACAATTCTTATTGAAAATGAGCCTTATACTGTTAGATCAAATGATATTAGTAAAACGGGCAAACACGGGGCTAGTAAATGCCGAATAGAGGCAATTGGCATATTTAACCAAAAAAAGAAAGTAATTGCTGTAAATGGCGGTGAAAGGTTTGAAGTTCCGTTAGTAGAAAAGTTCAGAGCGCAAGTATTAAGTGTGGGTGAGAAGAGTGTCTCTGTGATGAACTTAGAAAGTTTTGAAACTATTGACCTGCCATTTATGGATGAATTAAAGGAGCAATTAGCTTCTGAACAACAAGTTGAATATTGGGATATTGAGGGTAAAAAAGTAGTGATGAGGATAATGTAAAATGACAAAAAAATACGTAGTATTAAAAGACTTTAGAGGTGTTAATTAAATGGCGACAAAAATTCCTGCTGCTCAGAAAAGATTATTTCAAAATGTTTTTGTATGTAAAGATTGCAGCAAAAAAATAAGAACACAAATGGTTAGAATTATATTGAAAAAAGTAAAGTGTCCGAGGTGTGGAAGTAAAGCATTTAGGCAGATAAGGAAAAAATAAGTAGATGGTGTCAAAATTTGTAATATATGATTTAATCTTCCTAGTCCTATTTACATTAGCAGCAACTATTTTTTTATATAAAAGAAGGCATAATCTCCAGCGGCAGGGTTTGCTATATCTATATAGGACTAAAATAGGAATACGATTTATTGAATGGACAAGTAAAAAGTTTCCTAAAACCCTCTATGTATTACAGTATTTTGTATTGATTTCTGGTTATATACTTATGGTTTCTATGACCTACCTACTTGCAAAGTTCTCGTATAGCTACATTACTTCAGATACAATTGCTGAAACGTTAAAAGTTCCTGTTATAGTCCCATTAATTCCCTATCTGCCTGAAATATTTAATTTGGATTTTCTCCCGCCTTTTTATTTTACATACTGGATCATTATTATTGCTATAATTGCTATTCCTCATGAATTTGCACATGGCATCTTTGCTCGGCTTAATAAAATAAAAATTCATTCTACGGGATTTGGATTCCTGGGTCCTTTTTTAGCAGCATTTGTTGAGCAAGATGAGAAGGATATGGAAAAAGCTAAAAGATTTCCACAATTAGCTGTGTTGGCTGCTGGTACATTTGCAAATGTTATTTTTACTGTAATATTCGGATTATTATTCTGGCTATTTTTTATTTCCGTATTTAATCCTGCAGGAGTAATCTTTAGCTCGTATGCTTCTGATGTTGTACCTCTTTCTGCAATTGATTCAATTAATGGGACAAAGATTAATTCAATAGATGAGATTGTTAATTTAATAGATGGGGGCGAATCTTTAATTCCTATTGAAGCGGGTGGAAGAGTTTATTATACTTCGCCAAATCAATTAATTAACTCAATTGAAAAGAATTCTGGAGTAATATTGGGAATTTTAGATTCGCCAGCATATCGAGCAGGATTAACTGGTGTTATAATTAAAATTGATGGTGCGAAAGTGACTGATTTTGGAAAAATTAGAACTGTTCTCAATAATAAGGTGCCTGGTGAAACTGTAATAATTTCCACCTTACAGAAGAATGATATTATAAAAGAATATGAGATAACTCTCGGCGATCTCAATGGAAAATCCTTTTTAGGTATAGGAATAGCTCCAATAGAGGC
Organism: Candidatus Woesearchaeota archaeon; assembly: GCA_964465795.1. GTDB lineage: Archaea > Nanobdellota > Nanobdellia > Pacearchaeales > GW2011-AR1 > JAUSIK01. Next base: position 12,708 of record CAYXLD010000016.1, on the reverse strand, counting down.
TAATGGACTTATTGGAATGGCTTATAAATTCATTGCAAATATTAAAGACCCTTTTGTTTATTATGAATCGTCAATAGGAGATTTTGGTTACTTTATTTATCATTTACTCTGGTGGACAGTTTTGATATGTTTAAGTGTTGCTTTAGTAAATATGCTGCCATTAGGAATATTTGACGGGGGCAGGTTCTTTTATCTAAGCGTTTGGGGATTAACTGGAAGTAAAAAAATAGGCAAGGTTGCATATAAAATATCTACTTATATTTTCTTATTGCTTATCATCGCCTTATTAATTAAATGGGCATTAATATTTGTTTAGTTGATAAGTTAAATCTAAAAAAGGACTGAATTTTAAATTAATAATCTATTTATAGTGTTTTAATTTAATTTTATATGGAAAATTTTAATGAGAAGAAAGAAACTATTGTTGCCACTAGCGGCTACTTTGATCCTTTGCATTTAGGGCATATTGAATACTTAATGAAGGCTAAAGAATTAGGAAATAAATTAATTGTTATTGTTAATAATGACAAGCAGGCTCATTTGAAAAAAGGTTTTGAATTTATGCCATTTAAAGAAAGAATGGAAATTGTTAAGGCACTAAAATTTGTTGATGAGGTTTTCCCTAGTATTGATGAAGATAAAACAGTCTGCAAATCACTGGAGGCTGTAAAACCCAGTATATTTGCTAAGGGCGGGGATAGATTTAGCCATGAAATTCCTGAGAAAGCGATTTGCGATAAACTAGGAATTGAAATAGTTCATGGGCTCGGAGAAAAAATACAATCCTCATCTGAATTAGTGAAAAGACAAAAGGAAATGCAAAACTCTAATTAATAAACTCGACTCCGTTTTTCGTATATACGACCAACCTAATTCCTACCGGCATGCTCAATAGTGCAGATATTAGCGCCATATGCTCTTTTCCTGTTCCGGATGCTATTGAAAGAGCGACTTCTATTTCTTTAATTGTGTTCTTTAATTTTTGAATCATATCTGATTTCAGCTCGTTTATTGGTAAAGATGAGTTAATTTCTAAAATTGATGCATTTCCTTCTGGAAGATCTTCTGTTTCCTTATTTTTTATTATTAAGATATTGCTCCAATCTCCTCTCTTCATCAAAGCATTTATTTGAGGATAATTTTCTTTATCAGTGCCTTGGAAACAGATTAAATGCATTATCATTAAAAAAACATTAGCTTTATAATGATTATTGTTCTTATTTTTTATGGTCAGAGAAATTCCGTTGGGCGAGATAACTTTAAGAAAATACGAGAAACCTTACGATTCTTCAAAAAGAGAGTTAATCAGAAAAATTTGCTTGAGTTTAGGATTATTGCAGCCTGGAGATTCTAGAGATATAATTGTAGATATTATGCTCATTTTGGAGGAGTCGAGAAAAAATAAAGAATGGCTTAATTCTTTTGTTATTAGAGATAAAGTTGAAGAATTAAGAAAAAGCAATTCTTTGGAGATTAAAGGATTAGCAGAGAGCAATATAAGAAGACAATTGAAAAGATTAAGAGATGCTATGCTTTTGGATAAACAAGAAAATCAATATAGAATTTCTGAATTTGCCCCTTTATCTGAATTGTTTGAAAATAAAATTGAAAAATTTTTAATTCCGCAGACTATTGAAAGGATAAAAGAATATTTAGGGAAATTGGATAATCATGGAAAGGAATAAATTGCCTTATGATGCGAGTTCTATTTTAGGAGAATCTGGATCAAGAACAATCTTTCCTCTTTCAATATTTTACGGTTCTAAAACTGTGTTGCATGATTAGGTAAGAACCTTAAGAATCCTGTATCTTGCCTTATGCTCTTTCAGATGTTTCATGAGTTCTTTAGGTTTATTCTTACATAAAACTACTCCCTTTGCAAGCCTTTCGCATTCTTTTGGATTTAGTATCCCCTTTCGGAAATAAGAATATGCGCCAAAATTGGAATAGTCAGAGAATCCATAAAGTTTACGATTGAATTCCAATCTCTTTTTTGGGCTTATTGATTCGAATCCATAAACAAGCAGATATTTCATAGACACATTAGCAAACCACAATATTTAAGTATTACTGTATATTAATACAGTATGTATATACAGTAATATGAAAAGAAAGAAGAGCAAATATATAGATAAAAGAGACTGGAAGAAGTATAATGAAGAACTAGTGATGAGAGGATATTTCTACATTGATCCTTCTTTTTTAGATACTTGGAATGATGAAATAAAACAAATGAATGCTGGAAAGATTGGGCAACCTTATATCTACCCAACATCAATGATAGAAACTCTTGCAAGTTTGCACTGCAAGAGTTTTGATTATAGGGCTTTAGAAGGGTTAATGCTTGGGTTATCTAAAGGATATAATTTCCAATTTCCAATTATCGATTATTCGACAATTTGCCGTCGTGTAAATGCTTTAGATGTTAATTTTTCAGTTGAAAATAATAATCTCGTTTTTAACTATATTGTTGGTTGCGATGCAACTGGAATTAAGGTTAGCAATAGAGGAGAATGGATGAGACACAAATGGAAAGTCCAAAGAGGATGGATAAAAGTAACAATGCTAGCTAATAAAAAAGGAAAGATTATTGATGTTATTGTTGGAGTCGAAACAATGAAAGAAAATTCTGCTTTCAGAAAAATGTTGAAATTACATCATGAATCTATTGGAACTGCTTATGGGGATGAAACTTATGATACAAAAGCTAATTTTGAGCTATGCAGACAGCTCAAAATAAATCCGGTTTTAAAGATTAGAGAAAATGCTTCAAGCAATGCGAATGGGGGCATGTTCAGAAAAGAGTTTGTGAAAGAATACAAAAGGCTCGGCTATAAAAAGTGGAGCAAAAAAAATAAGTATGGAAATAGGTGGCTTTGCACAGAAGTAATATTTTCAGCTGTAAAAAGAATAGAAGGAGAAAATGTAAGGGCAAGAAAGAAGGAAAACATGCTACACGAAGCCAAGATGAAGTTTTGGGCATACAATAAAACTAAAGGATTAGCTAATTAGATAGGGCTGTGTTTTTTATTGGGATTCATGCAACACAGCTGCTTAGCAGAAAAACTTAAAAACCCTTAGTTTTTTAAAGTATTACTACTTCTCTTGTTTTAAGAAGTAGTGGGGACTAAGCATGATATTTATTGTAAAGGTAACAACGAATAAAGAAGATAAAGTTATGGAAATGATATGTGAGAGAGTTATGAAAAAGAACCTGCCTATTTTTTCATTAGCCCGGCCTCATGGGTTAAAGGGTTATATAATACTTGAGTCTGCTGATAGAGATTCTGCTGAAGAGTGCGCATTTAACCTGCCTTATGTTAGGGGGCTTGTAAAAAAGACTGTATCTTACGAAGAGATTAAAAATATGCTTGAACCTAAGATCGAAGATTATAACATAGTAATTGGAGATATTGTTGAAATGATAGGCCAGACTTTTAAAGGGGAAAAAGCTAAAGTAACAAGAATAGATAAAGCTAAAGGAGAAATTGTAGTCTCTCTTCTAGGCGCGTCAGTACCAATACCTGTTACAGTAAAAATAGATAACGTAAAGGTTATAAGGCGTGAAAAAGAAGAAGAAGAGGAGCAATTAGATGAAGATGAAGATGACGGAGCAGATTTAGATGAAAGTTAAATTGATTGTCGATGGCGGTAAGATGCAACCTGGACCAGCTGTAGCACAGCAACTTGGACCTATGGGAATAAATTTAGGAAAAGTTATCTCGAGTATTAATGACTCTACAAAAGGATTTTCTGGGATGAAAGTCCCTGTTGAAATTGATGTTAATCCAAAAACTAAAGATTTTAGTATATCTGTTTTTTCTCCGCCTGTCGCTGAATTAATAAAAAAGGAGCTTGGCTTAGAAAAAGGCTCTGGCAATCCAAATACGATAAAGGTTGGAAATATGCCTATAGAGAGAATAATTAATATTGCAAAAACTAAAATGCCAAATTTACTAGCTAAAGATTTAAAGAGTTCTGTAAAATTAGTAGTAGGCACATGCGTATCAATGGGTGTAATGATCGATAATAAAGAGGCAGTTGATATTGAAAGTGAAATAGATTCTGGGAAATATGATAAAGAAATTAAGGGTGAAATTATTGAGGCCACACAAGAAAAGAAAGAGAGGCTTGAGAAGTTCTTTTCTGTAAGAAAGGCTAAGCAAGAGAGAGATGCAAAGGCTGCTGAAGAGGCTAAAGCGGCTGAGGAAGCAGCTAAACAGGCAGCGGCTGCACCTACAGTGGCTGCAACTGGGGCGCCTGCCGGTACTACTGGATCTGAATCTGGAAAGAAGGAAGAAAAGAAAGAAGAGCCTAAGAAGACTGATGTTAAGAAAGGCGATATAAAAAAGAAATAATAATTCTTAATATGTTTTTTATATTTTGGAAAATATACGGAAAGATTAAAAAGCATAATTCTTTCAGAATTTATTGGGGGATGTAGTATAACCTGGTTTAGTACTCGAGGTTTGGGACTTCGAAATCCCGGTTCAAATCCGGGCATCCCCATATTAAACTAATATGTGGCTAGAGAAACAAATCTATGAAGAGCTTATTGAACTAAAAGATAGATGCTGGATAAATGGGGCTCCTGATAATGACTGATTGTTAGTATATTCTGAAGAGATCTATGAATTTAAAAAAGCAGGTTATAATGTGATAATTCACGAATTAATTTTAGAAAGACTTAGATATATGCGAGGAAAAAAGATAATAAATAAAGTTTAAAAAGGCAGTTAATTAGGATTGATTCATGGGATCAAAGACTAAAAAAATAAAAGCTTCTGGAAAATTTGGAGCAGGATATGGGACCAGAGTTAGGAAGAAGTATAATAAAATTGAAAATTTACAAAGAAAAAAACAACAGTCTCCATTTTATAAAAATGGCAGAGCTAAAAGGATTGCTGCCGGCATTTGGAAATGCTTGAAAACAGGGAAAATATTTGCTGGAGATGCTTACTATTTAGGAAATAAACAAGCCAAAGATTTAAAAATAATAAAAATATGAAAGATTATGGCGCAATACAAATGTTTTGATTGTGGCAAGCAAATAAGCAGTAAGGCCCTTGAAAAAAGGTTTGTCTGTCCTCATTGTGGTAGCAAGATATTTTATAAACCGAGAATGCAGAGTGTGAAAATTAAAGCAGTATGATAAATTACTCTGATGTTGATTCTAAATTGATTGAAGAATTACAAATTATTGAACATGGCTTGCAGCATATTCTTGCTCAAAAACAGGTTTTTCAAGTTGAATCTCAGGAAATTAAAAATGCATTGGAAGAAGTGAAAAAAACAAAAGATGATATTTATAAGACATTTTCTGGCATTATGATTAAGGCTAATAAGAAGAGTTTAATTGCTGAATTAGAAGAAAGGGAAAAAGTAATTGGACTGAGAATTAGCTCATTGGAAAAACAGGAAGAAAACTTACAGGCTAATAGCTTAAAATTGAGGAATAAAATGAAAAGTTATACTGATAAAATCAAGAATTAATATGATTACAGCAATATTTATATAGTTATCAAAACACAAATTTCCATGGGTTTAAATTTGAAAAGATTTTTTGGAGGAGCGGATAATGAAGAGGATTATGTTGAAATTGACTTAAATTCTACTGAACCGCAGCAGAATAAAGTTCTGGTTAGGCCTTTTGTATTAAGAAATTTTGATGATATAACCGGAATTCTTAATTCATTGAGGGATGGCTATAGCATTGCTGTTATAGATATAAAACCCTTGAAAACTAAAGATATAATTGAATTAAAGAGATCAATAGCGAAAATAAAAAAAACTATTGAGGCTTTAGAAGGTTCAATAGTTGGATTTGGAGATAATATTATAATTGCGACACCATCGTTTGCCAAAATCCATAAAGAGCCCCAGAATGATCCTAAAAAAGATAAAATTGATTTTATCAATGAGTGATTTTAAATAAATTTATAAGGCCTCCTTCCTATTTAACTTTATGAATGCCTATTTTATTTTATATTTAATCGCATTATTAATTGTCATAGAAGGCGCCTTGATTTGTTTTTTCCCCAGGAGAACGATGAAAATGATCGCATCCTTAAAGGAAAATCATTGGAAGATTATTGGTGCGGTTGAATTTATGATAGGTTTAGTTATTTTAGCAGTTAATTTTTTTACTAGAGTTAATTAATTTCTAATTCTATGTCCGGTTTTAGAACGTCTAAAAAATTATTGTTTGGAACTGGGCTTAAATTTATAAGTTTGAATTATTTAATTTAATTATGAAAAGAGGGCAATTTTACCTTATTGCTGCATTTATCATAGTTATAATTATGTCGGGGCTAGCATATGTTTATACTGAAACTAGGGCTCCAGCGGAAAATCTTAATTTAAATAATCTGGCTAAGGAAATAAAATATGAAACGAATGAAATTATTAATAATGGCCTATTTTCTGAATTAAACAGTAATGAAATATCTAATAGGATTCTTCAGCTTGCTCAATATTACGCTAATGAGCGCCCTTATATTGATATTGTAATTATTTATGGAGATAATAATCGAGCAGAGATTATATGGTCTGGAAACAATGTAAATATTTGCCATGTTGAATCGGATAGTAGCTCAAATGATATAACTATTTCGAGAAATGCAATAAAGGGACATTTAGGTCATGGAGATAGAATTGGAAAATGTGCCAATAGCCAAAATGCCTGCCCTCCTGAAGTAGTTAGGTGCGAAGACCAGTATATAGATAATAAAGATATGGAATCAAGCACAGAAAATAATAAGGAAAGAATAAACATATATATGATTTCTGGCGATGAAATTGAAGTAGAAATGAAACCTGGATTGAACAACTTATATGTTATTGTATCAAGTGTTGAGGGTGAGGAAAAGAATTTTGTTATTGAATAATACTTAGAATTTTAACACTTTATAACTTCCGCGGCAGCCTAGATTATAGACCTCTGTTTTTCCAATTATCGCCTTTCCTTTTCTTTCATGAATATGGCCGCACAAAACTACTTTGGGAGCATGCTTTCTAATGGCGTCTAGAAGAATTTTAGAGCCTCTGTGGCCTTTTTTTGCAATATCTAAATATCCAAATGGGGGCGCGTGAGAAATTATTATTGGGTCTTTTGTTTTTTTTAATATATCATTAAGCTTGGCCGCTCTTTTTTCTGCAGATATAAACTGCATTTTGATCCATGAAGAGTGTTCTGAATACATATGCGGCTCGAATGACATATCAAAAAATATAAAATTTTGATTGAAAATTTTTACTCTTCCTGTTTTTTTGTAGATTAGATTTTTATGACTTTTAAAAATATTTTTTGTCAGTATGTTTCTATACCCTGTGAGATACATATTTCCTCTTAACACTAAAACCGGTTTTTTATATGAACATAATTTATCTATGATTTCCTTAAAAATCTTATCTGCTTTTTTCAGAAACTGCATGGGAAAATAATCTATCTTGCCTTTTCTAAAAGCCTCGGGAACCGGAGGAATATCGCCTATACAAATAATTACTTCTACTTTATTTGATTTTATTATTTTGTCTAATTTTTTTGGCAGTTTGCCGTGTGGATCTCCAATTGCTAATATCTTCATATCAAATAAAAATCTTGCTATTTATTAAAGCTTGTATCAGCTTCTAGCTATAGCAAAGACTGTTTTTAATGCTACAATAATTGTTGCGGGGACAAATAGAAACATTAATGCTCCTAGAACATTGGTTATTAGTTTATTAACATTTACTATTCCAAGGATTGCTGCACTTAACACTCCTCCTTGGATACCCGCAAAACTTACTATGACTAATGAAACAGATGCGAATAAAAACGTCTTGACATCTTTTTCTGCAACAAAATATCCTACAATTAAACCTAATATTGACAATAGTCCTAGTAGGCTTTGATTTAGTACTGCTCTTCCTTCGCCAATTAAAGTTGCGACAATTCCTCCTGCGACCGCCAATATTACTGCAAATAAAAAGGCCCAAGCAGCAATTAAATTTTCTCTAGCTCGTATAGGCATCGTATTTCCTCTTTGTATATTATAGTTTAGTTATGCTTATATATAAAGCCTTCTTTGAGAAAAAACATATCTACTGCAGAATCGAAATGTTTATAAACTGATGTAATTGAGGAGTTATAACATGAAAATCAAACTTATTGTATTGATTGTTGGTTTATTGACTGTATTTAGCATATTTTCTTTAGGATTTGTGAGTGCAGCATTAGAGTTGAAATCAATAAATCCTCCAACAACAATCTCCCATAATCAAGGAACAATTCCAATTACATATACATTAACAAATAGCGGTTCTGCTCAAACTGAACTAGATTGGACAGATAGTACTACTAGCTTGGGTTCGTGGGCAAATTTGAACACGCTTCCTAACACTATTAATTCTGGAGCTACATTACAATTTACAGCTGTGTTGTCTTTTCCTAAACAGAGAATTGGAAGCATTCAAACGGATCTAAAAGTTGAAAGCAAAGAAGGAGAAACAGATCATGAAGCTGTTTCAATTAATATTGCAAGGTCTGCTTCTTTATCAATTGCCAAAACAAAAGAATTAACATCTATACAAGATGGTGTTCTGACAGTTACAAACACAGGTAATGTACAACTGAATAACATAGAGTTAAATTCTTCAGGGAATATTAATGTAATCTTCTCAAGAAATAATTTTAATTTGGGAACAGGAGATTCTCCACTAATAATTAATGTTTCTGGTGTAGATTTATCAAACCTAAAGTTTGGTACAAACAATATAGGAATAACAGCTAAAGACTTAAATGAAAATGCTGCATCTAATACAATTAATTTTGTACTGTCTACTAGCTTCTGTAAAGCTGGAGAAAAGGGCGATTTGGTTTTAAAAGATGTAAGCATTGAAACTGACGGGGATGATGAAGATGTTTGGAAACCTCTTGATGTTCTTACAGTAGAAGTAGAAGTAGAAAATGAAGGAGATGATGAAGTCCAGGATGTTATAGTTGAGCTTGGATTTTTTGATTCAAATGGAAATAATTTCGCAGATGATTTTGATTATGAAAATGATGATGAGGAAAAAATTGACCTTGGCGACCTTAATGACGGAGATGAAGAGATTGTAACATTTAAGTTTAAAATTCCAGCAGATTTCGATGAAAGGGGCAGTTTTAAATTAGCTATTAAAGCATATAGTGATGATGAAGAAGAACTGCATTGCGCAGATAGATCTTCAGATTTAAGCGATGATTTTTTTGAAGATATAGAAATTGAAAGTGAGGATGATGAAGGAAAATTTATTGTGTTTGATAATATTGTTATTGCTCCTACTGAATCTGTTTGCGGAGATAGTGTTAAATTAACAGCAGATGTTTTCAACATAGGTGATGATGAACAGGATCAAGTTAAAGTTAATTTGAGGAATACAAAATTAAACCTGGCATTATCAAGAGAAATTAAAGACGACCTTAGTGAAGGAGATAAAAAGAAAATTGAATTTGAATTTATTGTACCTGAAAATTTAGAAGACGGGCCATATATTCTTGAACTTGATTCAGAATATGATTATAGAAGTGGAACCTATAGAGAAAGCAGTGATGATTCAACTTTAACAACTCTGAAAGTTTTTGGATGCAAAGCTCAAATTCCTGATAATGCGAGAAATGTAGCTGTATCGGCAAAATTGGATTCAGATGCTATATCTGGGGAAGATTTAATTGTAAAGGTTAGCGTTACTAATCTTGGGCAAAGTCAATCTGACTTTGCAATCGCAGCAAGCGGATATGAGAATTGGGCTGATTTAAATTCAATTTCAGAAAGATTAATTAATCTAAGATCAGGAGAAAGCAAAGAAATAACTGTCAGCCTTAATGTAATGCCTGATGCTGAAGGCGAGAAATCATTTATTATTGAAGTAAGGTCTGGAGATAAATTAGACACTAGAGAAATTGCTGTTAATATTAAAAAGATGGCTGGTGGGGGAACAGGGTTTAAACTTGACCTTGGAGGCAATAGCCTTGTCTGGATAATTGGGATAATTAATGTTATATTAATTATATTAATCATTGTTGTGGCTGCAAGAATATCTAGAAGATAGTTATATAAGCTTAAATCAATAATTACTTAAATATCTAAAGCTTTTTAATATAATGATAAGGGGGCGATTTATTTCTATTATTATACGATACTGCCTTATATTGATTATTGGACTAAAAATAGAAACAATATATAAGATATTTAGACCATTAACTGTATATCCGGTTTATTATTTACTAAAGGAGTTTGGAGATGCTAGTCTTTTGGGAAAAGATTCTATATTATATAATGGCTTGTTTTTAGATATTGTTCCGGCCTGTATTGCCGGATCAGCATATTATCTGCTCATAATGTTAAATTTAACAACTCCTATGATGCTAATTAAAAGATTTAAGAATTTATTTTTTATCTTGAGTATTTTCCTTGTTATTAATATAGCCAGAATTATATTTCTGGTATTATTTTTTTCATTGGAATTTAGATATTATGACTTTATACACAGATTTATATGGTACTTTGGCAGTACTATTTTAGTTATTGCTATCTGGTTTTTGGGAACATGGATCTTTCAGATAAGAGAAATTCCTATGTATGATGATCTAAGACATTTTTGGCGGAAATAACCGCTAATATTATAAACCCTTTTTTGTATAAATTGAAAATAAAATGGAACTTTTAACAGCTCTAATTGATTATTCTCTTCATATAGATAAATATTTTGATATACTTATTCAAAAATATGGAATTTATATATATCTTATTTTATTCTTTGTTATTTTCCTAGAAACAGGGCTTGTTATTGCGCCATTCTTACCAGGGGATTCACTGCTATTTATTGCTGGAACATTTGCATCAAAAGGGGCAATTGATGTTTTTTTCCTTTTCTTTTTATTATCAACTGCTGCTATAATAGGAGATAGCTTAAACTATTGGATAGGCAAATATATAGGAAAAAAGCTTTCCCATAATAAAAGACTAATAAAGAAAGAATATCTCGATAGGACATACAGTTTTTATGATAAACATGGTGGAAAAACAATAATTATCGCTAGATTTGTTCCTATTATCAGAACATTTGCGCCGTTTGTAGCTGGTTTAGGAAGAATGAATTATACCAGATTCTTGTCGTTTAATGTTGTTGGCGGTATTATTTGGGTCGGCTTATTCATATTTGGCGGATATTTTTTTGGGCAATTAACTGTAGTAAAGAATAATCTATCTAAAATAATATTTCTAATTATTCTGGCTTCAGTAATACCTATAATTGTTGAGTACCTTAGAAACAGGGGAAATAAAAAAATTTAACTTTGAGCTAGTCTTCTATCCCTAGCATCTAATATTATCTGCACTTCGAATTTTTCAACTGCTTCAAGAATTTGACAGTCTGCCACATTTATGATTATACAATTGTATTTCTCATGAATTACTTCTGTATTATTGCTTGCTTTAAGGAGGATGACGCGGCCGTCTGGGATAACATCGCATGTGGCATAGCTCACATTTGCCTCTTTTGCTAGATTCTCATCTGGTGATGCGCCCTTAACAATAAATTGATTATCCGTCAGAAAAGAAGTTAAAGTCGATATCCCTACGAGGCTGTATTCACATTGTGACAATCTCTCTGGATTCACACTTAGGTATATGGTTTCATCTTTTAAAAACTTTATACCTTCTTCAACTAATCTGCCTGTTACAGGCACGTTATTCTTTCTAGGATCGTTTCTGAGATAGAGATTATATTTCAACTTGGGAGTTATATAATAATAATAATGGAAAACTGGAATATCTCCAAACCTTTCTCGTGTGAAAACTAAGCCATCGTGCTCAATTGTGTTTAATTTACTAAATATAAAATTAGAAAGGAAAAAAACCAATACTGAAAGAAGCAATAAGGAGAATATCCAGTAAATTTTTGACAAGTTACTTTTGTTGTTCTTTTTCAATGTAATGCTGTGATTTTCTGATTCATCTTTTATCTCATCAATGTTCTTTTTTTCTTCCATATTTTACTGAAATATTAAGCCATTATAAAGATTTATGTATCTTAGTTATTGTTAAAAAGTTTATACAAAAACGCATCAGCGGCTGCAATATCTCCTTCGATAAAGATGCAATTTTCTTGCTGGTAGACTTTTTTTTCTGAAGATTGGAGTGATATTACTAAATTATCTTTACAGGTCTTTTCAGGAATATTTTCCTCGCATTTTTCGTAACAGGCTTTTTGCACTCTTGAAGCGATTTGGCCTAATGTAGTGCCTATTTCCCTAAAAATTCGATCGTTTTTAGAGTCTATATAAAGAGTTATACCGCTGTAATCTTTTATTGATTTATTTATATTGACTGGTATAGATTCAATTTCTTGGTATGTGCTTAAAAGATTTATCTGTGATCCTTGATAATTTAGATTAATATGATTATTGCCCTGATTAGTTGGAGGCTGTTTTATTTCTCCTTCATTGGACAATATTTCAGGATTAGAGAAAAAAGCAAATCCTAGTGTGCTTAGTATCAAGATTAATAATAGTATTATGCTTATAATTGAAGTTTTTAGTTTTTTCTTCCTTTCTAATTCTTCTTTATTCCCAAGCTTTCTAATCATTAAATTATTTTATTTATTACTATTTAAAAATGTATGTCTAAAATGACATTGTCCGGAGTAACCCAAACTCAAAAAATTAAAATAAAAAAAGCTAAATTC